>JBILFD010000020.1:0-8992 GCA_044351765.1 Candidatus Nanopelagicaceae bacterium
TCAGAGTGCCATGAGTCTGGTATCTCTAGGAACAAGCCACGAAAATCTTCCAAGTAGAACAGAAGTGGCTGAGAATAAAATCCGGCAAATGAGGCAACGTCAATTAATTTTCATTGGTCTTGCTGTGATTTTTTTAATTGTGTTTATTTCAACGTTATTTGGTGGAGTTCCATTTAAAACAAATGCACTTCCTATTTCATTAATTCTCATTTATGTTATTCATGTTCGCAGGCAAAAAATCGTTGAAGAGGTTTCAACTCGCCGCAGGCTTGCAGCAGCAAGAGCGACGAATGGAGTACGTGCAAATTTTTCAGATGTTCTCTATCGCTCTAATGAAAACACAACAGAACATTGGATTCCATTACGTCCATCCACCACAGTGACTGTAATTCCAAATACAACGTGGCAACCGGCAGATGTTCCACTTCCAACCTATGTAACCGCTGCTAAAGCAGTTTCTCGCCCAACTAAAGAAGCACCCATAAAAGTAGAGGTCGCGGTAGGGCCAGATGAGATATTTGATCAAGTAGCGATTGAAGAAGCTGATTTACGCGCAGCTAATTAATTGAGTTAAATCCACTTTTTAAACCACATTAAAGAGTTCCATTCATCATATGTAGTTATCTGCCCCACAAAAATTGGGAAATGGTAAACAAAATTTGCAGCGATCAGAGCAGTTACAAAAATTATGGAGTAGAACTTGAATTTCTGATTGCCGAGCGAACTCATGTAATAGATGCGTAAAGCGGCTACAAGAGCCATGATCAACCAAGGTTCAAAAACAATTGAGTAGAAAGTGAAAGTTGTACGCTGCGGATAAACAAACCAAGGCAGATATCCTGCACCCACGGCTAGCAAGATAAAGCCAGTGCTCTTTTGTCTATTTTGTCGATTTTTTAACCAAAAAATAAATAAAAGTAAAAGTGCAATTGCAGCTGACCACCAAAGTAGAGGAGTCCCCAAAGCTAAAACTTCTTGGGCGCAAGATGGCCCATCGCATCCTTTAGGAGTCTCATAGAAAAAGGAAGTCGGGCGGTACATAACTAACCAAGACCATGCTTTGGCTTCGTAATTATGGTTTTCAGTTAAATGAGTGTGAAAGTAAATCATTTCCGAGTGGTAGTGCCAAAAGGACCTGATTGCATCTGGCAATAACCCAGGGTTTTCAGCTCCCCAGTTTCGACTCCACCCCAAGGTGGATTTAAACCAACCAAACCAACTCACCACATAGATTAAAACTGGAAGAATCCCTAATTGAACCGAGAGAGAAGTTGTGATTTTCAGGTAATTTCTACTTTTGTCTTCTTCTTTTTCTTTATCTATGCGGGCTCGATAGATATTTCGGATTAAGTAGTAAATTCCAAAAAAAGCGATGTAGTAAATGGCACTCCACTTGGTTGCCAAGGCTAACCCAAATAAAAAGCCCGCTGCCCAGAAATTTTCCTTGAGTAAAGCGTAAAGACCTACTAACACAAAAAACATTAGGGTCATATCTAAAAGAGAGGTACGTGACATTACAAGATGTAATCCATCAAGTGAGACCAAGGCAGCTGAAAGTAGTGCCCATCTCTCAGAGTCAAAAAGATGTTTTGCAATTAAATAGATAAAAAGAATAGAAATTGTTCCGAGTAATGCTGTAGAAAATCTCCAGCCAAACGAGTTGTCACCAAACAATTTAATTCCTGATGCAATAACCCATTTACCTACCGGGGGATGAACGATAAATTCGGCACTCCCTTTTTCAATTTCAACGCCATACTTTAGAAAATCTCTTGCTCCATCTACATAGTAAATTTCATCAAAGACCAATTCATTCGGACGTCCAAGATTTACAAAACGAACGATTGCTGAGAATGCAAGAATCAGTAGTAGCCACCTACGGATCAGAAGGTATCGGAAGCCTTCCAGCGCTTTGGTCATGGAGGATAGGTTAGAACCTGAGATGATAAGAGTGTGAAAAAGAGCCAATTAATCCTTGCTGGCGCCCCTTTAGGTAACAGCCGAGACCTTTCGCTACGGGTACGAGATTTATTGAGTGAAGTGGATCTGATTGCCGCCGAGGACACTCGTCGACTTTTACGGCTTTGTAGCGATTTAGAGATTTCACTTAGCGCTCCAGTCATTTCATTTTTTGCTGGAAATGAAGCACAGCGAACTCCTGAATTAATCTCTGCTTTAACTGAAGGCAAAACTGTTTTAGTGATTACTGATGCTGGTATGCCAGGAATTAGTGACCCTGGATATTTAATTGTTAGAGCTGCACTGGATGCAAATTTTGAGATTGAAGTAGTACCTGGGCCAAGTGCTGCAAGTACAGCGTTATTACTTTCTGGTTTGTCTATGGAGCGATATATTTTTGATGGATTTCCACCTCGAACACAACAAGCGCGGCAAAACTATTTTGAAAGTATTAAGTCAGAGAGTAGGACTGTAGTTTTATTTGAAGCGCCACACCGAATTAGAGAAACCCTTGAAGATGCAATCAAAATTTTAGGTGACCAACGCCAAGGCGCAGTGTGTCGTGAAATGACTAAAACTCATGAAGAGACTGTGCGTGGGTCGTTAGCGGAATTGGAGAAATGGGCCAATTCAAAAGAGATGTTGGGTGAAATAACTTTGGTTATTGCCGGCCCGAGTGCTGGCGAGATCGCAGAGTTAACGCCGCTTGAGATTGCCGCAAAAGTGAAGGAGTTGGAGGGGGTTGGAGCAACAAGGCAAGAGGCGGTCGCACAAATAGCAACTGAGTTTGGCTTACGCAAACGAGCGATATTTGATGCCTTGGTCGCCTCTAAGATAGGACAGTGAGCAACAAAGCCTTTTACCTAACGACGCCGATTTACTATGTAAATGATGCGCCACATATTGGTCATGCTTACACGACAGTAGCGGGCGATGTTTTGACTCGTTGGCACCGCCAAAAAGGTGAGCAAGTTTGGTTTTTAACAGGCACCGATGAGCATGGTCAAAAAGTTATGCGAACTGCCGAAGCGAATGGCAGTGATCCACAGAGTTGGGCCGATCGTTTAGTCGAGTCTGCTTGGATTCCCACGTGGAAAAAATTAAATATTGCGAATGATGATTTTATTAGAACGACAGAAGATCGACACATGGAACGCGTGCAACGTTTCTTGCAAGGACTCAAGGATTCTGGGCACATCTACGAAGGTAAATATGAAGGACCTTATTGCGTCGGATGCGAAGAATTTAAACTTGCTGGAGATTTACTCGATGGTGCAACACCTGATGAAAAACTTTGTCCGATCCATTCAAAACCCGTAGAGCTTTTAAGTGAAACAAATTGGTTTTTTAAATTATCAGCCTTTGCCCAACCTTTGATTGAACATTACAAAGCTAATCCCAGCGCATGTGAGCCAGCAAGTGCACGTAATGAAGTTTTATCCTTCCTAGAGGGAGGAGTTTCTGATCTTTCAATTTCGCGCTCATCATTTGATTGGGGAATCCCAGTTCCATGGGATACAAAGCAAGTGGTTTATGTCTGGTTTGATGCGCTACTTAATTATGCAACTGCCGTAGGAATTGGTGATGATCCAACTTCTGAAGGTGGAAAAAAGTTTGCCCAGAGTTGGCCGGCTGATGTTCACCTTGTTGGCAAAGATATCCTTAGATTCCATGCGGTCATCTGGCCAGCGATGTTAATGGCAGCAGGATTACCTGTACCTAAAAAAGTTTTTGCACATGGATGGTTGCTTGTTGGTGGCGAGAAAATGAGTAAGAGCAAATTAACTGGAATCGCACCTTCAGATATAACTGATTTCTTCGGTGTCGATGCATTTAGATATTACTTCTTAAGATCAATTCCATTTGGTACAGACGGCTCTTTTTCTTGGGAAGATATGGTCGCTCGATACACGAGTGAACTCGCCAATGATTTTGGAAATTTAGCTTCTAGATCTATTGCCATGATTGAAAAGTATTGCGAAGGTAAAATCCCACAACCGGCAGCAGAACCAAAACTTGCCGAAGCTGCCCAAAAAGCCTGTGAAATTGCGGATGAACGTATCTGCGCTTTAGATTTCCAAGGTGGAATTTTAGCAATTTTAGATTTTTGCAAAGTCGTAAATGGATATGTAACGGAACAGGCTCCGTGGGTTCTTGCTAAAGATCCAGCAAACAAAGTTGAACTCGAAAAAGTTTTATACACAACTGTTGAATCTCTACGAATCCTTGCAGTGTTATTTCATCCAGTTATGCCTGAGACCTCTGAAAAATTATGGGAGGCACTCGGTGCAAAAATTCTCGGTCCAATTAGTGACCAGAAAATAAGTGAAGTCGCTACATGGGGACAATTACCTGCAGGAGTTCAAGTATCTAGAGGAGAAGTACTTTTCCCTAGATTGCCAGAACCGGAGAACGCGTGACCGATCGGCACAATCGCGATATTGAGAGAGTTGCCGCGCCTTTACCTGAACCGCTGGAAGAAACAACAATAGATTCACATTGCCACATGGAGTTGATCGCCAAAGCTAGTGCGGATGATCCCGCAGTCGGAAATATTTTAGATGTAGCGAAAAGTGTAGGAATCGATCGAGTAGTTCAAATAGGTTATGACTTAGAGCAATCAAAATGGTCTGTTGCATGTGCAACTGCGTGGCCAGGGAAAGTCCTTGCAGCCGTGGCTTTACATCCTAATGAAGCGCCGGTTGTTAAAAATCTAGAAGAGCAATTAACTGAAATCGAAAAATTAGCTGAAGATCCACGAGTTAGAGGTGTTGGAGAAACAGGTTTAGATTTTTATAGAACCGAACCAGCTCTTCGTGCGAAACAAGAAGATTCCTTTAGGGCTCATATAGAAATTGCCAAACGGAAAAATAAAGCATTGATTATTCATGATAGAGATTCACACTCAGATGTACTTAGAGTGTTGCGAGAAGTGGGAGCACCTGCAAAAACTATATTTCACTGTTTCTCTGGAGATCGTGCGATGGCAGAGGAATGTATTTCCGCAGGCTACTTTTTATCTTTTGCCGGAACTGTGACTTTTAAGAATGCTCCAGAACTTCGCGAGGCTTTGAAAATTACTCCACTTTCACAAATGTTAGTGGAGACTGATGCACCATTTTTAGCTCCAATGCCACACCGAGGTTCGCTGAATTTGCCGGCACAGATTCCAAATACCCTGAGATTTATGGCTGAGGTTGTTGAGCGCAACGTCAATGAATTAGCCATAGCCACCCGTGAAAACGCATTATCTATCTTTGGTTCCTTCGACTAAAAATGGAAAATACCGAAGCCACTTCTCCCGCCTCTCCCCCCTCTCCAACTCTGGGCGCCACTGAGATCCGTGAAATTGCTAAGCAATTAGATTTACACCCGGCTAAATCCCTTGGCCAGAATTTTGTTATCGATGGCAACACCTGTAGAAAAATCGTTCGATTAGCCGGCGTAAACGAAACAGATATTGTTTTGGAAATTGGCCCTGGACTGGGCTCCTTGACTATTGCACTTCTGCCAATTGCTCGTGAAGTTATTGCAGTAGAGATTGATCGTAGATTAGCTAGTCAATTAGCTGAAACTATGCAAAGTAAAGTTCCGAATCATGCAAGCAAACTGCAGATTATTAATGAGGATGCCCAACTGATTAACATTTTGCCGCAACTTCCAACTGCTTTAGTTGCAAACCTGCCGTACAACATTTCAGTTCCAGTGATTTTGCACTTACTTGAAAAATTCCCTTCCATCGACAAAGGGCTGGTGATGGTCCAAGCTGAAGTTGCTCAACGGCTTGCTGCTAAGCCCGGAAATAAAATTTATGGAACCCCAAGCGTGAAAGCTAAATGGTGGGCTGATATGTCCATCGCTGGAAATGTATCTAGGGAAGTATTTTGGCCAGTTCCAAATGTAGATTCATTACTAGTGGGATTTAAGCGCGGAGAATCCCCTGGGGATGAGGCGCTTAGGGTGAAAACCTTCACAGTGATAGATGCAGCTTTTTCACAGCGCCGCAAAATGCTTCGGAGTGCTTTAAGTGTCTGGGCGGGTGGAAGCTCTTCCGCAATTGATATTTTAGAAAAGGCGGGAGTAGCCCAAACTTCTAGGGCTGAAGAGTTGGAACTTAAAGATTTCATAGCAATTGCGCGGGCGAAAAGCATTTAGATTAATTCCTACCAATAAGGTAAAGCCATGAAAGTTGTTGTCCGAGCCCCTGCGAAAATTAATTTGCAGTTGTCGGTTGGACCACTAGGCGATGATGGATTCCATGAATTAGCAACAGTTTTTCAAGCAATTTCAATTTACGATGAAATTTCAATTGAATCTGCAGCCAAAGGAAGTGGAATTGATTTATCTTTCACTGGGGATGGCGCCGCGGGTTTACCTGTTGATGAGAAAAATCTGGCATACCAAGCCACAAAGTTATTTGCTAAACATACAAAAATTGATTGTGACATTAAAATTTCTATAAATAAAGGAATCCCAATTGCTGGGGGCATGGCGGGTGGAAGTGCCGATGCAGCGGGAACGCTTGTGGCTCTTGATTCATTATTTGAGACATCCCTACGAAAAGAAGAATTATTGAAACTTGCAGCAAAGCTTGGAAGTGATGTTCCTTTTTCATTAATGGGTGGGACTGCGATTGGTAGTGGGCGAGGAGATCAACTCACACCGGCACTATGTCGTGGCACGTTCCATTGGGTCTTAGCATTTTCATCCCAAGGGCTTTCAACTCCTGCGGTCTATGCCGAATCTGATCGCTTGCGTCAGTCACTAGATATTAGAAAGCCAAGAGTTAGTGAAGAGCTGATGCATGCACTTAGCGGGGGAGATGCAATTGGATTGGGTAAAGCCTTAGTTAACGATTTGCAACCCGCTGCTATCTCACTTAGGCCCGCCCTAAAGATGGCGATAGGTGCCGCACTCGAATGCAAAGCGATTGGCGCAATAGTTTCCGGATCTGGCCCAACTGTTGCATTTCTAGCGCCCGACGAAGAGAGCGCGATTGACTTAGCAGTAGCACTTTCTTCAACTGGTGCAGTTACTAAAATCAATCGAGCAACAACTCCTGTGGCTGGCCCTAAAGTTATTTAGTAAATCTCAACAGTGTGCTTATCAATGAAATCCCAGTCATATTCAATTCCAAGTCCAGGTCCAGTTGGAGCTTGAACATATCCATCTTTGATTACCAATCCATTTTTTAATCCGAAATTAAAGTCATCAAATGGATACAACGTTTCAAAGAATTGGCAATTAGAAATTGCGAGTGAAGCATGAAGTTGAACCATCTCAAGCCCGTGATAAATAGTGGTGTGTAATTCACATCGAACACCAAAAGCCTCAGCAAGGTGAGCAGTTTTCATAACAGCAGTTAATCCACCGCGCCACGAGACATCGGTTCTGACAATGTCCACGATATCTTCTTTGATGTAAAGGGCTGTTGAGTATTGAGCGCCAGCAATTACTTCAGTTCCACAAATTGGAATATCTAATTTCTCGCGCAATTTCTTGAGCGTATTAAAATTCACATCTAGTACTGGCTCTTCCATCCATAGGTAATTCAAGCGTTCTAATTCGCGACCTACTTTTAAAGCTTCTTCGTAGTTGTATGCGATAACCGAATCTGCCATTAGATTAAAATCGTCACCAACTGCTTTGCGGACTGCGCGGTAGCAAGCGATATCTTCTTCAACAGTTCCCGGTGGGTGAAGTTTGTAGCCTTTATAACCTTTTGCTTTTACCGATAACGCTTGCGCTACATAATCATCAGGCCCCGGTAAAAACATTGAACTTACATAAAGTGGAACTTCCTCACGCGCAGCACCGAGCATTTTATAAACTGGCATTTCGGCGATCTTTCCTTTTATGTCCCAACAGGCATTATCAAAAGGTCCATATGCATAAATTGGAACGTGATTCCATTTACGATCGAAATTTTCAAATTCTTTTAAAGCTTTCTCTGTGTCAAAAGGATTACGACCAATGAAATATGGCTTAATCGCTGACATCGCCTTACCAGCGATAGTGGCGTCAAGGGCGCCAAACCCAAAGGAAGTTCCAGTTACGCCATCGGCAGTTGTTAATGTCACGACGGTGAAATCTGGGCGGTTGCCGCCTGGCAACTTGACACCACTTACGGCATCAATTGATTCACCTTTGTCACTTCCACGGCATGCGCGGATCTCTACTTTTTCAATTACTGAATCGCTTTTGGCCTTCTTGCTCACGGCTCGCCCCTTAGTGAAAAATCGTTTTCCCAGAGGCTACAGCGCGAACGGCGCAAATTCAATACTCAGTTGGTCAAGATCAACTGTGATCAAGAGTGTTGAGAACTACCCCCAAGAGAGAGGCCAATACCTTTTGCTGAGATGAGTCGAGGGAATTAATTAATTCTTTCTCGCGTAAAAGTAGATCAGCCATGGATGCATCAACCGCTTTGATTCCAAGTGCAGTTATTTTCACTAAGGATCCGCGACCATCCGATGGATCTGCACTTCGCGATAGAAATCCGGCACCTTCTAGCAAATCAAGACGATGAGTAATTGTTCCGCTCGATACCAATGTTTCATGCATTAACTGTCCTGGAGTTAATTGATATGGCTTTCCAGCACGACGTAAAGCTGCAAGTACATCAAATCCCCAAGTTTCTAAACCATGATGAGAGAAAGCATTCCGTCTAGCAATATCTAATTGACGGGCAACTCGAGTTATGCGACTCAAAATTTCAAGTGGTGCAACATCCAAATCAGGACGTTCGCGTTTCCACGCAGAAACAATTCGATCTACTTCATCGCTCATGATTTTTTCCCTGATGAATTCCGCGATAATTTAGGATTAGATTCCAATCCGACTAAACCATTCCATGCAAGATTAACAATGTGTGCAGCGACTTCTTCGCGTGTAAGTAATCGAGCATCTAGCCACCACTGACCAGTTAATGCGACCATACCAACGAGCATCTGCGCATACATCGGAGCCATCTGTGGATCAAAACCTCGTGTAGTTAGTTCCGAAACAAAAATATGTTCGACTTGTGATGCAG
>JBILFD010000021.1:0-8906 GCA_044351765.1 Candidatus Nanopelagicaceae bacterium
CGCATTAACTGATCGCGTTGCAGATTTAGTTAGAGAGTTGATGGCTCAATCGCCATCACCAATTACCAAAGTTGGATTATCTGCCGCAGGATTTGTTTCAGCAGATCGTCAAACCATGTTGGCTCCGCCAAATATTGCTGGATGGACCGGCGTTAATTTAGGTAAAGAATTAAAAGAGCGTCTTGGTCTTGATGTCATTGTTGAAAATGATGCAAACGCTGCTGCATGGGGTGAATACAAATTTGGGTCAGGCAAAGGTTCATCACATGCAATTCTTTTAATTCTTGGAACTGGACTTGGTGGCGGAATCATTTTGAGTGGCGAGTTATACCGCGGTGCTTATGGAACTGCTGGAGAACTTGGGCATATGCGACTGGTTATAGATGGACAACTTTGCGGTTGTGGTGCTCGTGGATGTTTTGAACAATACGCAGCCGGTCCCGCACTTTTGCGTCACGCACGTGAAGGTATTGCAGCCGCACCAGAGCGCGCATTTGATTTGTTAAAACGCGGCGATGGAACACCTGCTGGATTAACTGGTGCGCATTTAACAGCAGCAGCAAAAGATGGAGATCGTTTAGCGCTTTCGGCATTCACAATTACTGGCGAATGGTTAGGTCTTGGAATTGCATCAATAGTTGTGGCTTTTGATCCTGATCTAATAATTATTAGTGGGGGATTAGTTGAAGCTGGAGACTTCTTGCTGGAGCCAGCGCGAGGCGCACTTGAGCGTGCTGCATCCTTTTCTGGTCACCCATTGCCACGTATCGTCCCTGCTCAATTGGGGAATGACGCAGGATTAGTGGGCGTGGCTGATCTGGCTCGCCAGTAACCTGTACCCATGGCATATCGCTTATTAAAGGCAATCCTCATGCCCTTACTGACTTTGCTTTTTCGTCCCAAAGTCCGCGGATTAGCCCATGTGCCTCACAACGGACCGCTAATTATTGCCTCAAATCATTTATCTTTCAGTGATTCAATTTTTATGCCACTTGTTGTTTCCCGCAAAGTAACTTTTCTTGCGAAGCAGGAGTACTTCACTGCGCCAGGATTAAAAGGTTTTTTGAAGAAAATTACTTTCCACGCTTTAGGTCAAGTTCCTGTTGATCGTTCTGGAGGACGAGCAAGTGAAGCCGCAGTTTTAACTGGAGTGCGACTATTAAATGCCGGTCATTGCATCGGTATTTACCCAGAGGGAACTAGATCACCCGATGGAAAGTTATACCGTGGCCGTACCGGTATCGCCCGACTTGCGATTGAATCAGGTGCACCTGTAATTCCTGTTGCGATGCATAACACCGAAAAGATTCAACCAACCGGAAAGATCATCCCGAAGATCGCTCGCGTCGGTGTTGATTTTGGTGAGCTAATGTATTTCACCGGTGATCCAACAGATCCGTTTACGTTGCGTGAAGCAACTGACAAAATCATGCGCGCTATTGGCCAGATGAGTGGTCAAGAGTATGTAGATATTTACGCAAGTCGAGCTAAAGAAATTTTGCGTGAGGATGAAGAGGATTAGCTCGAAGAATTAATCTCGGCGATCTCCGTATTCAATAACTACACCTGATGGACCATTTGTTGAGCCGTCTCCAGCTCCAGTGAAATCGTTCCATGCATCTGCATAATTATTTGAGGCGTTGTCTTCTGTGCCAAATGAATCACTCGGTTCATTTGCGCCCCATCGTGTGTACCAAGTGCCCGAAACTGTGCAGCCGGGAACATTTCCTTTATTGAAAAATGGCCCTGAAAGATCTGTTGCACTGCCATTTACCCATCTCCAACACCCTTCAAGCGCAGCATCGCTAGCGCCAAGCCAAACATGGTAATTCGCTCCAGTTGAGAAGGTACGTGCAAAAGTATCTTCATTTGCAGAGGTAACAGTAAGTAAATATCCCTTCAAGCCATTCGCAGTTGCATTTTCAGCAAGTGCTTTTGCATCGGAAAAGTTTTTGGAACCCGCGACATATTCATAGTAGTGACCAGTTTCGGCAAAATATCTTGCTGTGCCACCAGTTGATGTTTGAATAGTTGCTGGCGGTGTCGGAGTTACCAGAGTTGGAAGAAAAACTCTTGAGTATCCAAAATTTTGCAGATTGTCTGTGGCACTCAATTGAATATTCTTATTGGTAGAGAACCCAGTCACTGTATAAGGGAAAGATGTGATGTTAGTTCTCTGTACAGCACCATCCCAGATCAAAGACCAGTTCCAGCCATTTGCGTTTGGTACATTAACTGTCAGAGTTGTTCCAGTAAGAGTTGCCGTTATGGTTTGAGTTTGGATTTCATCAGATAGGTTCCAAGGACCCACTGACGTAATTGAAGCTGACGCTGTGTTGAATCCGGTTTTTGTTGTTGTAACAGTTACCGTCGCTGATTGTTTTGCTGCAACATTTGCAACAGATACAAGTCCAGATGAATTAATTGTTGCAGTTCCAACAGTTGAAGTGACTGACCAAGTATAAGAAGCATCATAATTCGATATCTGATACTTAAATCCTGGTGCGTAATAATCTGGAGTTCTAGCACCAAAGGTTGGGATTAACCCTGATGGATTTGCCACTGTAACGGTGCCGAGTAGTTGCAAATCGGTGTACTTGCCGGCGATATCAAGGGCTTGTGCCTTAATTTGATAACTTCCTGCAACTGCACCCGAAGGAACGTTAAATGAAGCTCTAAAGGTTCCATTTTTCTCATCACCAGAGATCAGTGCTGGAGTAACTTGCTGGACCACTGTTCCATTTGGATAGTACATCCATGCTTGATGGTAACTGCAGCAACCAACATCATCAGTAACTCGGTAAGTTACTGCGACTGTTCCTCCTGAAGTTTGAAGTGTTGAAGTTGTGAGAACGCCAGAGCCAACTACAACCACAGGATTTTGAGAATCTGTTATTGTCGCGGCAGACACTGGAATCTCACGCAATAAAATCTGAGTCGATTGATTTCCGGCAGCGTCCGTGGCAATGGCAGAAACTTTCCAATTTCCAACAAAAGTAGATCCAGTGAATGGCAATTGAACTCGCCAAACTCCATTTGCTTTAGTTCCACTGAAAAAGCTTGCGTTAAAGGTTCCAACCGTTAAATTATTGGCGATTAATGTAACGGTTACATTTTCTACGCCGACATTATCCGTTGCTATCAAACTTAAAGTTGGCGTCATTCCAATTTTCATGGTCCAACCCGAAACCATCTCAGATGAGCCATCGACCACGACAGGTTTGATGCTGTCAGATGCTGACGCAGGAGCAAGTGTCGTAACAGTTAATGCATTCGATAACTTTGTTGCACCCGAACTGTCAGTTGCAACCAGATAGACCTTGTATGTAGTACTTCCAGTAAGCCCAGTTATGTAGGTTTGATTAGACCCTGTCGGCACTGTCGTAATAATTGTGCCAGCAGAATTTGTAACGCGAACCGTCCAAGCATATGAGCCAGGGGAGTTCGGAGAAATGCTGCCAAAATTAATTCCGTTAAGAACGATCTGATCTACGTAATTAATTCCGATAGTTTGAAGTGTAGGCATCGTGGTGAGGTTAGATACAGAAGGTCCAACGATGGTGAATGTGCCGATCTGAACTCGAGTACTGGTTTTACCTGAGGCATCGGTTCCGAAAGCTTTGATGGTGTAAGCACCAGGATTGTTAGAGCTATTTAAATTAAGAGTAACTTGCCAAATTCCATCGCTAGGAGTTCCACTAATTTTTGTGCAAACTGTATTTGTAGTCGTGTCAACATTATTTACATTGTAAACAGTTGCTCCGCACGATGTAATTCCAATGTCATCACTTAAGCGGAACGTAGCCGTTACATTTTGGCCAACGCTGATACTTGTAGGTGCTACAGGAGAGTATTGATACAAATATTGTGGATCATTTGACACATTCACTCCTACTTGGGGAGCTGCGATGTCACTTGGTGCATTTTGAGTTTCAATGCAGTTGGCAAAAGTCTCTACACCTTGATCTGAGCGCACTACTCTAATTGTGTAGCTAGCCATATCGTTTAGATCGATAAAATCTACATTCCATCTACCACCTTGCAGATTAAATCCAGTTGAAGTTACTGATCTTCTTGGACCATTTACGTCGTAGATAGCCTGGAGTGAAAAGTTTGTTTTACTGCTGTCGTATGTTGGTAATGGACCATAAATAACAATAGTTTTGTAACGGCTACAGGTAGGCATTTCAACAGCTGGTGTTAGACCTACTGTAGTGAATGCAGTAGACCCAGATCGACTTTGTGCAATACCACTATTGGCGACGTACCCAACAGTTAGGTAAGGAGCAAATGCAGTTTTAGCAGGCAGCTCTTTACAGGTAATCGTCGTAGGGAAAGTAGTGATCTGCATGTTGTCGCAACTTGAATTAGGGAAGCGCAATCTTGCATCCATTGTTGAAAAGGAGAAGCTACTTAAACTTGGGATTGCAATTGTCACCGTAATTGAACTGGTAAGTGCTTCTTGTTTTGAGATGGTTAGATTTCCGGGTACAGGCAAAGATGGTGCGACAGAAATAGGAATCTGCGTAGTGAAGATCCTTTGGGTGGATCCAATTGCGTTAGTTGCATTCACTAAACAGCCAAGAGTCTTTCCCGCGATATTAATTAGTAAATCGTTGCTTACAAATAGACGATCAGAGGTGGAAATAGGGGCACCTATAAATCCATTGCCATTTGCATCCGTGATGCCCCAACTCTTTTGCACAGATAGCATTTTCGAAGTTGAAGTTTGTGACCCATCACAAATCATGTAGGCACCTTCGGTCCAACCTCCAGAGTTATAAACTTTGTAACTTAAATCAGTTGGTGCTGATGGGAATCTCTGGGAGGAGTATCCAGTCGAAGATGTGTTACCGCCGAGATTGGTCAGTGTTAGTCGGCAACTTAAGAATTGACCAGCGGCACTTCTAATTAGATCACCACTAATTTTTAAGGAGTTATTATTTGACCCGGTTATTGGCGTGAAAGTACTTTTGTCGCCGTAACCCCATTCAAATACTTTTTGGTCAGATTCATCTGTTGAGGCTTTGAACTCACAGGTCGCTAAAGCACCTTCTTCATATGAATTCACAGAGATGAATACCCCATAAAGTATTGGTGCAGCAGGTGCAATTATTTGCCGGACTACGGTCGTGGTTGTCGTGAATCCATTGTTCTCAGCTTTGGCAGCACAGACCAAGAACTTTCCTGAGTTAGATTTAATGAAGTCGCTAGTTATCTTGAAGGATTTTTCACTGCTTAGTAGTTGTGGATTACTCAAGAGCGGAGATTTCGAATTGGTGCTGAGATACCAGGATTGTGATTCAGTTTGATAAGCACCTGACCATGATTGGCCATCACAGATTGCAAGAGAATCTGGTTTCAAGCTTCCTGAACTCGGGATACCAGAGATAGTTGGATAACTTCTGATCTCTGGTTTTGAAGGGGCTACCAATTCAATACTTTTACGCAAACTTGCTTGAGTTGAAGTCGCGACAACCTGGCAAGTAAATGCTTGTCCTGCATCTGCATCGGTCACTTTTACTTTGGGGTTAATGCTTCCTGAAAGACGAGCAGGAGAAGACCAAGAAATTGATATTGCTACCGCGTTCTTCCAAGTTCCTGGGTTACAGGTAATTGTCTGGTCTGGTTGCAATGTTCCACTGATTGTTGGAAGTGAAATATTAACAGGAGGGGCTTGATTTATTGTGGTGCTGGATGATTTTAAGTATGTAATGCCTTGTTTAATTGCAGGACCAAAGACAGATACACGAGCAAATATTGTTGGCTTGCTTGAATCACATTTTGCAGATCCCCAACTAGTCACACCTACTAAAGTCAAAGTTCCATCAATTCTGGCGACCAAAGGTCCACCAGAATCACCATTGCAGCCACCGGAGAAGAGTTTTTCTCTTGGTAAGTAAGTTCCAGCAGCCAACATCGTATTCTTATTAAATGATTTTGCCCAAATTCGCGCCGCCTGCACATCTTGATTTCTTAAAGCTGATTTATTCAACAGGTTAGTAACTTTTAAGGTGTGGTCTCGACCCCATCCATAAATAGTTAACTTGGCGCCTTTTACTTGTTTTTCCAATGAGGGAGTGGATAAAGACGGCAACTTGCCTACGGAAACTTCTTCGGCCAATTGAAGTAATCCAATATCGTTACCGAGAGATTTGGGGTTATATTTTGGATTTTTCCAACGGTTAGAAACGGCTAACAATTCGGTGGAGTCTTGGAGGTTGACTGCACCGACTTTAACAAAGTAGGAAATGTTCTCAAGTACGCAGTGAGCGGCGGTTAAAACCAATTTGGATGAAATTAAGGTACCGGTACAGATAGGAATCGCGTCACTCGCGTCATTCTCCTCTGAGACCCAAATAGAAACCGCCCAAGGGGATTCGGTCTTTGGGTCGCCAACAGTTTCACCATATGTCACTGCATTTGCGGGAGCTGACAAGGACAGGGCAAAAAATGCAATAGCAGTAAAAATCATTGAAGCAATCGAATACTTAATAAATCTGGCTAACATTTTTTTGCCTTTCGCTTTGTCTGTATCAGTTAGACGCGGCGGGTTCGATAAAAGTTCCATGAAATCCCTTAATTAACCGGGATAGTTTTGATTAGGCGACAACTGGATGTAGTCAGATAGATAGAGATAGATCCATCATCGGCGTAAGCGTAGTAAGCATCGACAGGTTGGCTCTTGTACGTTCCACGATCAATCGCAGATACGTAATCAACCAACTTCAACTTAACGATGCACGCAATTCGCTTTGTCCCAATTTTGTTTATGCGACCTGGCTCGCTATAAAACGGAACAGATTTCAAAATTTCATCCAAATTCGTAGCGTAATCCTTACCGATTTTTGTAAGTGCAACTGGACCTGCATCAGCAGGTAACTCAATAGAGCCACCATTTTGACTTAACATTTCAATTTGGCCCTGTTCGGCTGATACAGGGTCTGGAGTTGGTTTGGATTTTGGTTTACTTGGAGTAGGTGAATTAGATTCAGCATCTTGTGATGGTTCTGAACTCGGAACCGTTGCAGGGGATTCACTAGGAGCTGGTGTCGCATTAGAGTTAGTGGAACCATCTGCGAGATTATTTTTAGGTGAAGAGATATTTCCGCTATTTGATTGTGAAATCAATCCAAAGCCAATCGCCGCTACGACAATAAATGATGCAGCGATACCGATAGGTTGCGTAAACCAATTTTTTCGTTGATTTTTTTCTTTGGTATGTGAAGAAAGTGATCTCACATTTGATGACGCTGAAATTTTGGCCGATTGCTCAGAGAGGAATGCATCTAACTGTGCTGAAATTTGGTCGCCAGTTTTTTCTGGCTTCGGCAAATCAGAAAGCAACTCATCAAGCCACTTCTCATCTTTGTTAGACATCATTCACCTCCATCTATATGACGGGCCCCGGGGGGAGTTGGTTCCATGTTTTTGGGATTCAAATCGGCCAATAGCTCGGCCAATTTGGCTCGACCTCGCGACCTACGACTCTTGATTGTCCCAGCGGCCACTCCTAACTGCTTGGCGGCCTCCTCTTCGGAAAATCCCTCGATATCAGTCAGTAATATCGCATCTCTCTGTTCATCCGGCAATTTATAAAGTGCCCCAAAGACCGTTATCTGAGCATCACTTTGCTCCTCAAACCTCGCCTCATCTGGAATAGATTCCTGGATTTGGTCACTTACCAGGTGAAGTTGCGGGCGAACCATCTCCTTGCGCAATAGATCGATACAGGCGTTATCGACGATCCGGTACATCCAGGTGCTCACCTTGGCCTCACCTCTAAAGGTTTCAGCTTTTCGATAGATCCCTAGCCATGCCTCTTGAACCGCATCTGCCACAAGTTCGTCATTAGCCCCAAATCGTTTTCGCGCTATTCCGCGATGCCATCCCTCATATCTCTTTAGCAATACCGCAAGCGCTTGGGGATCACCGGAGTTGTGAGCGCGCAATAAGGATTCATCGCTGCGTTCATCCTGCACTACTTACCTCCGCTTTACCTCCGCTGGACTTGCGTCTTTGAGGCGCTAACGCTGAGTTTATCGGAGGTGTACCCAGCCAAATAGGCCAAAGCCCCAAACTCGCAGGGGCTTTGGCCTATATAAAGCCTTCTTAGAAGTTACCTTCTTCTGAGGCTACGAAGGTAGCGATAAATGTCTTGGATAGAAGGGCTTTTTGGGTTCCTGACTTCAATACCCGGATCCGATAACTAACATCATGATCGCACCACATTCCTGGTGTATCTGAGTATTCATCGCAAAGTGGATTCACGAGGATTTTTGCGACTCCACGGGCATCTGTGCGGGTAGCTAACTCTTGTACCCAATTTTGGGTGTACTCATCAAACTTCTCAAGCACAATACGTCGACCGACACTGGCCGGAGAAACGGTAATTTGCAAACGTGGCATCTCAGTAATGTCATCGTAATCATCTTCAGAGAAATCACGATGCTTCTTATCTGCGCCATCTTCCCAGCCCCAGGTAACAACCTGTTGGACTTTAGGGGTGCCGAGAGCATTTGCCGGCACCGAACCGAGGCCGACTGCAATTAGTGCAAATGAGAGCAATCCAATGATCTGATTTTTCAATTTCATGTTAACTCCTTGTGGTAAGCACTCCCGCTTTGGGAATGGATACCTATATGACGCAGCCCCCAAGGAATAGGTTCCAAAGATTAGAAAGAATTTTTGAACCCAAGATTGATACCTGACGGGTAGGTGTTGGATTATGCTTGGAGTATGAAAAGTGGTTTTCGAACCCTTTTAACATCACTCGCCCTTTTGGCTCTATCTCTTACTCCGCTTGTTGTGGCACCTTCTGCGACGAGTGCTGAGATTGAAGATGAATTAATGAAACTTCCGACCGAAGTATCGGCGTTGAATACCGGAGTTATTTTCCGAAATTA
>JBILFD010000022.1:0-8879 GCA_044351765.1 Candidatus Nanopelagicaceae bacterium
ACTTCGATACTTACTCGACCATCTATGCCCTTAGTTTTACGAAAAGTATCTAGTAGTAGATCGCAGGCATCTCGAACATCTGTTGTTGTTACTTCCCTAATGGCTTGATCCACTGAAGCGCCGGCCATTTTCAACGCAGTAAATGCATCAGCGTACGTTTGTGAATCTTTTAAAGCGTTATCAAAAATTGAAGGATTGGTGGTTACGCCTACGACCGAATAGTTCTCGATCAAGTGCTTTAGCGAAGAATCACTTCCAGGATTTATCAGGCGGGATCTAGATAGATCATCAAGCCAAACTGAAGTTCCGAGCGCTGATAAATTCTGTAGTGCGTTTGACATTACAAAACATCTTCAACGAGTGCGACAACTCGTTCGGTGGTAAATCCAAAGGCGGCAAATAACTCCTTTGCTGAAGCAGAGGCGCCAAAATGCTCAAGAGAGATAGACCGACCAGAGCTGCCAGTAAATTCTGCCCAACCCATGGAAATTCCGGCTTCGATACTTACTCGCGCGCTTATGGCTTTTGGTAACACGGTTTCTTGATATTCGGCAGATTGAGAGCGGAACCATTCCCAACACGGCATGCTTACAACTCTCACCGGAATTTTCTTATTTGCTAATTCTTCTTGTGCTGCCAATGCCAATGAAACTTCGGAGCCAGTTGCGATCAATATTGCTTTAGGTTTTTCTCCGGATGCTGGTTCTCTTAAAATGTATGCACCTTTTGTGGCGCCGGTTGCAGAATTACATTTACTGCGGTCAAAGACTGGCAAGTTTTGTCTGGATAGTAGTAATCCTGCAGGTCTGGCATTTTCAATAATCTGTCCCCAGCATTGAGCCACTTCATTTGCATCTGCAGGTCTAACTACATCAAGACCGGGAATGGCACGAAGTGCTGCGGCATGTTCTACGGGTTGATGGGTAGGGCCATCTTCTCCTAAACCAATTGAATCATGACTCCAAATATAAGTAACTGGCAGTTTCATCAGAGCAGCTAGGCGAACCGAAGGACGCATGTAATCACTGAAAACTAAAAATGTTCCACCAAACGGCTTGGTTCCACCATGCAGTGCAATTCCGTTCATAATCGCGCCCATTGCATGTTCGCGAATTCCAAAGTGAATAACGCGTCCATAGGGATCAGAAGAAGATGAGGAAGATGAGGAAGATGAAGGTGAGGAAGGAAGGAAAGATTTTGCTCCTTCAATTGTGGTGTTATTACTTTCAGCTAAATCGGCTGAACCTCCCCACATTTCGGGTAGTAGCGCTGCTAATTTCTGAATTACATCTCCCGAAGCCTTACGCGTTGAAATTTCTTTTTCGCTAGAAAACTCAGGTAGCGCAGAACGCCAATTTTTTGGCAACTCTTTACTTACTAAGCGGTCAGATAATTCGGCTGCTGCCTTATTGTCGTTACGCCAATTCTCGAATCTCTTGTTCCATTCATTTCTGGAAGCACTTGCACGGTCTAATACTTTTCTGGCGTGAGCGAGAACTTCTTCTGGCATTGCAAAATCCTGATTAGGATCTAATCCCAACGCAACCTTGGTTGCTGCAACTTCTTCAGCACCAAGTGCGGAACCATGAGATTTTGAAGTTCCTTGTAGTTTTGGAGCGGGCCATGCGATTACTGTTTTCAATCGAATCAAAGTCGGTGCAACATTTTGATTTTTGGCCTGATCAATTGCATGATTTAGCGAAACTAAATCAACTTCACCACTTGGCAAAGTTCCAACTTCAATTACATTCCAATCATAAGAACGATATCTTGCACTCACATCCTCGGTGAATGAAAGTTCAATATCTCCTTCAATAGTAATTTTGTTGTCATCGTAAATCACAATTAAATTACTTAGCTTTTGCAAGCCCGCTATTGAAGACGCTTCTGCACTAATTCCTTCTTGAAGATCACCATCAGATGCCAGAACATAAATGTGATGATCAAAGACTGATGAATTTTGCGCAGCGTTCGGATCAAAAAGCCCACGCTCATACCGGGCGGCCATCGCCATACCTACGGCATTTCCGATTCCTTGACCAAGTGGACCAGTAGTTGTTTCTACTCCTGCTGTATGACCGTACTCAGGATGTCCTGGAGTTGCCGAATCTTTTTTACGGAACTCTTTTAAATCATCAAGAGTTAATCCATATCCGGCATAGTAAAGTTGGGTGTATAAAGTTAATGAAGAGTGACCACATGAAAGGATAAATCGATCGCGTCCAATCCAATTTGGATCGCGAGGATCATGACGAAGATGGTGCTGAAATAAAAGGTATGCCACCGGAGCCAAAGCCATGGCAGTTCCCGGATGACCATTTCCGGCACGTTGCACTGCATCAGCCGCTAGTGCTCGAGCATATTTAACGGCCTGATCATCAAGGTCAGTCCACCCAAGAATTTCTGATTTATTTGCACTAGGCGCCATATTTGAAAGCCTATCTAACCCAAAGAGGAAGGAGGGTTAACTTAGAATCAGGCGAGTTTTGCGTCGCGTTTACTGCTGGTACGTACTAGCAATTTGCAGGCCGTTAGCCAAACTAAACACAATCCAAGCAGGTGTAAGCCGACCAAAATAATAGGGACTCCCGTGAAATATTGGAGATACCCAATTCCCCCTTGAATCAAGACCAAAATTATAAGAGTTTTAACCAATTTGAGGTGATCGGCTCGAGATTCAGGGGAGCTGCTTATCGGCGCCAATTTCAGAAGTAAGTAGAGTGCCAAAATCGCACCGCAAAGAGCGATCACCAAATCTGCATGGAGCCAGGTAACCACTCGAATATCAAAGTTATAGCGAGGCGCTGCTTGGTCGCCTGCGTGCGGTCCCGTACCGGTAACAACTGTTCCGACAACTATCACCAAAAGGGTGAGTGAAAAAACCGCCCGCACTAAGAGAACCCCGGCGTGAGTCAATGGGGATGCTTTTGGATAATCGCGGGAACGTTCATTGAGTACTACTGCGCCATAAATTAATGCAATCGAAAGTAGGAGATGACTAGCAACAGCAGCGGGATTTAATTTTGTTAAGACTGTGATGCCACCTAAAACAGCTTGACCGAAAATTCCAAGTATTTGCAGGAATGCCAAAAGACGTAAGTTTTTGCGGCCAGTTTTCAAGACCCAACCAAAAGTCACGATTGCTAATGCAGCTAAAACAAAAGTGAGCATTCGATTCGCAAATTCAATCCAGATATTAATTAATGGTTCACTTTGATGTTCAGAGGGGAGATATGACCCTTTTGCGCATTCAGGCCAAGTTGGACAGCCCAATCCAGATTTCGTTAGCCGAACGGCTCCGCCAGTGATGATCAATGCGATCTGCGCTCCTAGGAGTAAAGCAGGAAGGCGGTTTAACCGATTTTTGAGCACGCTCTAACCCTAGTGCGAGTCAGGTTGCAGGAGTAAGTGAATTACGCAACACTATCGTTGTGAAAAACGATGAACTCCGGACTCGAGAGGTTATCGCTCGCGCCATTCTTGAAAATGGCCCCGCAACCGCTGCCCAACTGGCAGATCGGCTTGGAATTACCCCGGCTGGCATCCGACGGCACCTAGATTCACTTGTAAGTGAAGGAACCCTTGAAGCTAGAGAACCAAAGATCGGCAGTAGCACCATTGGGCGAGGCCGCCCGGCAAAAGTATTTGTAATGAGCGACTTTGGAAGATCGCAATTTGAGCACTCGTATGACGACTTAGCTATTTCTGCTCTCAGATTTATGGCAACCGCATCTGGCACATCTGGAGGCGTTGCTCCTTTCGCAAAACATCGCGCCCAAGAGATGGAAAAGAAACTTGCTAGTGACGGTCAAGTTTCTGTAAGTGATTTAGTTGAATTCTTGAATGCAGAAGGTTATGCAGCCAGTTCGCATGAAATGGGCGCCGGAATTGAACTTTGCCAACATCACTGTCCAATAGCCCACGTTGCTTCTGAATTTCCGGAAATTTGTGAAGCCGAAACAGAGTTGTTCTCAAAATTACTTGGTACTCACGTTCAGAGATTGGCCACCGTTGCCCATGGCGACGGTGTTTGCACGACTTTCGTTCCATTAACTTTAACAAGCACTGCTAAATAACCAGGAGAGAGAAAAAAATGACATCAATCGCACATCCAGAGTTAGACGGTATTGGAAATTATGAGTTTGGATGGTCAGACAAGAGCGATGCGGGTACAAACGCAAAACGTGGCTTGAACGAAGATGTTGTTCGAGATATCTCTGCGAAGAAAAGCGAACCGCAGTGGATGCTTGATTTGAGATTAAAAGGATTAAAACTTTTCGAAAAGAAGCCAATGCCAAACTGGGGATCGGATCTTTCGGGAATATTTTTTGATCAAATTAAATACTTCGTTAGATCAACAGAAAAGCAAGCTGCAACTTGGGAAGATCTTCCAGATGAAATCAAAAACACCTATGACCGTCTTGGAATCCCTGAAGCAGAAAAACAAAGATTAGTTTCAGGCGTAGCTGCGCAATATGAGTCTGAAGTTGTTTACCACTCAATTCGTGAAGATTTAGAAGCTCAAGGAGTGCTCTTCTTAGATACAGATACAGCACTGCGCGAGCACGAAGATATTTTCAAAGAGTATTTCGGAACCGTAATTCCGGTCGGCGATAACAAATTTGCTGCATTGAATACATCCGTATGGTCTGGTGGGTCTTTCGTTTACATCCCCAAGGGCGTTCATGTCGAGATTCCATTGCAAGCATACTTCCGTATTAATACCGAAAACATGGGACAGTTCGAACGTACTTTGATCATTGCAGATGAAGGTTCATATGTTCATTATGTAGAAGGCTGTACAGCGCCTATCTACTCTTCTGACTCTTTGCACTCTGCTGTAGTGGAAATTATTGTAAAGAAAGATGCACGTGTGCGTTATACGACCATTCAAAACTGGTCTAACAACGTTTACAACTTGGTAACCAAGCGTGCTGTCTGTCACGAAGGCGCAACCATGGAATGGATCGATGGAAATATCGGATCTAAAGTCACCATGAAATACCCAGCAGTTTTCATGATGGGTGCACATTCAAAGGGCGAGACACTTTCGATTGCATTTGCAGGAGAAGGACAACATCAAGATGCCGGCGCAAAGATGGTTCACGCAGCGCCTTATACATCTTCAACAATTATTTCAAAATCCGTTGCACGTGGGGGAGGACGTACCTCTTACCGTGGATTGGTTCAAGTGCAAGAAGGTGCACATCATTCAAAGAGCACCGTCAAATGTGATGCACTACTAATCGACACCATTTCAAGATCTGATACTTATCCTTATGTGGATGTACGTGAAGATGATGTTGAGATGGGTCACGAAGCAACAGTCTCAAGAATTAGTGATGACCAACTCTTCTACTTAATGTCTCGCGGTCTTGGCGAAGATGAAGCGATGGCGATGATCGTCCGTGGATTTATTGAGCCAATTGCTCGCGAATTACCAATGGAGTATGCGCTTGAATTAAATCGCCTAATTGAAATGCAGATGGAAGGGGCTGTTGGTTAATGACAGCTCTTGCCTCAAATTATTTAACTCCAGGACCACGCGATGAAGATTGGCGCTTCACTCCGCTTAATCGTTTAGCAGGGTTGCATGATGGAAGTGCAGTCACTGGAACTCCAATGGTTCGAAATGTTTCTGAAAATAGTGGGGTTCTAGTTTCAACAATTCCCAACCAGAGCGTTCCCTCCAAGATTATTCCAACTGACGCAGTTGCATTGAGAACTATTGAAAATGCTACGGATGTTTTGAAAATTGAAATTTCGAAAGAGACATCAGTGGCTGAACCAATTTTTATCGATCGAACTGGGTCTTCGAATGTTGGAGCAAATTACGAGAGAATAATTATTTCGGTTGGCGCTTTTTCAAAAGCTACTGTAATTATTCAAAATAGTGGTTCTGCAAATTTGGCTGAAGATATTGAAATGGAGTTAGGAAATAGCAGCGACTTAACCTTCATCTCTTTACAAGAGTGGTCAAAAGATTCTGTTCACTTGGGCCGCCATCAAGCGATTGTAGGACCAGACGCTCACCTAACTTCAATTGAAGTTTCATTGGGCGGTTCATTAGTGCGCTTACTTCCTCGCGTTGATTTTGAAGGCAGCGGTGGTTCAGTGGATCTTTATGGTCTTTACTTTGCTGGAAGTGAGCAACACTTAGAGCATCGCGTCCATGTCGAGCACTCAACCCCAAATTGCCGCTCGCGCGTGAGTTATAAAGGTGCATTACTTGGGGAAAACGCACGTACCGTTTGGTTTGGCGATGTAGCAATTCGCGCTAAAGCAGAAGGAACGGATACTTATGAAGTAAATCGGAATTTGTTACTTTCTGATGGAGCACGCGCAGACTCAGTCCCAAATCTAGAGATTGAAACCGGTGAGATCGTCGGAGCAGGCCATGCCAGCACCACAGGAAGATTTGATGATGAGCAGTTGTTTTATTTGATGGCTCGTGGAATCGATGAGACTGAAGCAAGACGTTTGGTTATTCGTGGATTTTTTGCTGAGCTACTTAGAAATATTAAAAACGAAGTGATCGAAACAAGATTGATCGATCACATCGATCGCGAGCTTGGAAAAGTTTCCTCATGAGTGCATTCGAAGTTGACTTCAATACATTAGTCGAGGGTAAGCCTATGAAAATCATGGTCGACTCAACTCCAGTTTGCCTTGTCAAAATTAAAGATGAGGTTTTTGCTGTTGAAGATACTTGCTCTCATGCAGATGCCTCACTCAGCGAAGGTGAATTAAATGGCTATCGAATTGAATGCTGGCTTCATGGTGCCGAGTTTGATGTCAGAACAGGGGAAGCAGTAGTTCCTCCGGCGGTCGCACCTCTTAAGCGTTTTTTTGTTGAAAGAAATTCCGATCGATTATTAATTACTCATTCAAATACCCAAGTTAAGGAAAATAAATGACAACTCTAGTTATTAAAAATTTACAAGTTTCAGTAAATGCAGATGGTGGCATGCGTGAGATTTTGCGCGGAGTTGACTTAACTATCAATAGCGGAGAGACACATGCAATCATGGGTCCAAACGGCTCTGGAAAATCCACTCTCGCCTATTCAATTGCTGGTCACCCTAAATACACGATCACTGGCGGCGAAGTAACACTCGATGGCATAGATGTTTTAGAGATGAGTGTTGATGAGCGTGCTCGCGCCGGTCTGTTCTTGGCGATGCAGTATCCAGTTGAAGTGCCAGGAGTATCTGTCTCAAACTTTTTAAGAACTGCTGCAACAGCAATGCGAGGAGAAGCACCAAAAGTTCGTACCTGGATTGGTGAAGTCAAAGATGCGATGAGTGCATTAGGTATGGATCCAGCATTTTCCGAGCGCAGCGTTAATGAAGGTTTCTCTGGCGGAGAAAAGAAACGCCATGAGATCTTGCAACTTGAATTGCTTAAACCAAAAATTGCGATCTTGGATGAAACTGACTCAGGATTAGATGTTGATGCTCTCCGAATTGTTTCAGAAGGAGTAAACCGCATTCGTGAGAAAAACGATATGGGCGTAATGTTGATTACCCACTACACCAGAATCTTGAAATATATAAAGCCAGATTTTGTGCACGTTTTTGCGGGCGGAAAAATTGTCGAACAAGGTGGCGCAGATCTTGCTGATCGTCTTGAGGCAAACGGTTACGCCGAATATACGACTGCGTAAAGAGTATTAAAATGGCGTTACTAGACACGAATGTAATTCGTAAAGATTTTCCGATCTTGGGAAGAACTGTACGCAATGGGAAAAAATTGGTGTATCTAGATAGTGCTGCCACAAGCCAAAAACCTTTGAGCGTTCTCGATGCTGAGAGAAATTTTTACTTAAATCACAACGCAGCCGCACATAGAGGTGCACATTTACTGGCCGAAGAAGCAACAGATGCATTTGAGGGAGCTCGCGCAGTAGTTGCAGATTTTATTTCTGCGCAAAGTTCAGAAATTGTTTTTACAAAGAGTGCTACCGAATCCATAAACGTAGTTTCATACGGATTCTCAAATCACCTTCCGAAGAACGATCCATTTTACATTAATGAGCAAAACAACATTGTCGTCACACAACTGGAGCACCACGCGAACCTTTTGCCTTGGCAGCAGTTAGCGAAAAGAAGCGGAGCAAAATTATCTTGGCTTGGAATTACAAAAGATGCTCAGATAGATATTTCAAATATTGAATCAGTGATTAATGAAAAAACCAAAATCGTGGCAATAACTCATCAATCAAATGTTTCAGGGGCAATCACGCAATTAGCGCCGATCGTGAAAAGAGCTCGTGAAGTTGGAGCTATCCTCCTATTAGATGCCTGCCAATCTGTGCCACACATGGCGGTTGATGTTAATAAGTTAGATGTGGATTTCCTGACTTACTCTGGCCACAAGGCTGTTGGGCCGACTGGTGTTGGAGTTCTTTGGGGGAGAAGTGAGTTGCTGGAGAAAATGGAGCCCATGATTACAGGTGGTTCCATGATTGACCATGCCACTATCGAAAGCGCAACTTGGGCAAAAGCACCAAAGAAATTTGAAGCTGGTGTTCCAAACATGGCGCAAGCAGTTGGTTTAGGGGCAGCATTAAATTACTTAACCAAAATAGGTATGGGAAAAATCCATGCGCATGAAGAGATTTTGGTTGAAAGAGCATTGACCGGATTGCAAAATATTTCAGGAGTGGAAATTATTGGTTCCAAAACTTCTGTAAACCGCGGAAGTGCCATATCTTTCACAATTGAAGGGGTACATCCGCATGATGTTGGACAGGTATTGGATGACTTGGGGATCGCTGTTAGAACCGGCCATCACTGCGCTTGGCCACTAATGCAAGAGTTAAAATTGAATGCAACAACTAGAGCTTCGTTTTATCTCTACAACACTCCAGAGGAAGT
>JBILFD010000023.1:0-8554 GCA_044351765.1 Candidatus Nanopelagicaceae bacterium
CGCTGCAAAAGCTGGAGCGAGTGGGTATGTCAGCAAAAGCGCGCCAATGAGCGAACTTGTGGAATCTGCTCGACATGCATTGGTATCCCCTTTGGCATTCTCAGCAAGTAATTTACTTAGCGCCATAAATTTTGAATCTAATAAACCTGTGCTTTCAGTTCGCGAACTTGAAGTAGTTGAGCGATTGGCTCGCGGTTGGAGTGCTAATCAGATCGCCGAAGATCTTTTTTTGAGTACAGCGACAATCAAATCCCATGTTGCATCCCTTTATCGAAAACTGGAATGTTCTAATAAGACAAGTGCGGTAACTAAAGCTAATTCGCTGGGCTTGATAAAAATCTAATCTGAAATTATCTCTTCAAACCGTGCGCCGATTCCTTCCCAACTCCACAACTGCTCCATCCAAACTCTTCCATTCGCTCCCATTTGTTGTCTCAATGGTTGATCAGATAGCAATTTGATTACAGCCGCTCCAACTTCGCGATGATCGCGCCCGTTAACTAATAAACCAGTTTTCCCGTCGAGAACTGCATCAGGAGCTCCTCCAGATTTACCAGCTATAACTGGAACCCCACAAGCACTCGCTTCAAGATAAACAATTCCTAAGCCCTCAACTTCCAAGCCCCCATAACGAGACCTGCAAGGTGCAGCGAAAATATCACCGAGCCGGTAATAGTCAGGCAAAAGTTCATGCTCAACGCGTCCGGCGAAAATCACCGAATCTTGTACTTTTAAATTACGAACTAACTTTTCTAAACGTTTTTGGTAATTTCCGGTACCAACTAATAGAAGTTTACTTTTAGGAAATCGCTGGAGCACATCTGGCATCGCCTTGATTAATTGATCACTACCTTTACGTGCAACCAATCTGCCAATTGAGACAATTACTGGCGCATCTGCTATCCCCCATTTTTTCTGCAACTCCACAGATTTAACTCCAGGAGTAAAGCGAGTTAAATCAACACCAGGTGGAAGATGTACTAGTTTGCTGTGATCTTCGCGCAGTAATACATTTGCTACCGCTCCTCGCGTGAACTCTCCGAGATAAGTCATCTGGTCTGCTTGCGCTCCAATTCGGCGCAAAGCGGCTGAAAACAAAGGCATTCGCGCCCACCAAACTTCATGACCATGCGTTAGCGCCACAATATGTTTGGCTCCGGCTTTGCGAAGAGATTTTGCCAGTAGGCCCAATGGCGCACTAGCTCCGAAAATCACATTCTCGCATTTATGGGCTACAAATAAATCGGTGGCTGCTTTTGCTAATCGACGAGTTGGAAGTAAAACTCTGGCGGTATCACGAACTACTTTAATTCGATTTTCTTCCCACATTTTCTGATCAAAGGTAATTACTTCACCTTGCGGATCTTGCCGAGAGGTTAAAACTACAAAATTCCTCTGTTGATTTTTGCTTGCTTGAGCAAGTAACCCATGAATAAATGTTTCAATTCCGCCCGAGCGTGGTCCAAAATCATTTGTCACAACAAGGGTAGTGATCACGTTATAGCCGAACCGCTCCTGCGAATCTCATCTGATTAATAGGTGCAATTTTTACTGCTTGACCAGGTCGTGGCGCGTGAACCATTCTTCCGCCGCCTATGTAAATGCCAACGTGGCTAATTGGGCTCTTAAAAAAGACTAAATCTCCTGGCTGTAATTGTGAACGTGAGATTTTTCGCCCATATCTAAATTGCGCGCGCGAGGAATGTGGAAGCGAAACTCCGGCAGATGCAAAAGCACGCATGGTTAAACCAGAGCAATCCCATGTTCGCATTCCAGCTGCACCAAAAACATACCGATCACCAATTTGAGCAAAAGCATATTTAATTGCTTTACCTGAACGTCCACTTGCACCTTTGTAAGATTTCGCCGCACTCTTAGAATTTGCATACTCTTTTGCGTTCGCTCGTTTCTGCGCGGCTAGTAGCGCTTTACGTTCGGAAGCCTTAAGTGATTTAAGGATTTTTTCTGCGTCAGCCAAGTTTTTTTGTGCTGCTTGCGCTTGACGAACAAATTTTGCTTGAGCCGCGCGTACTAATTGCACCCGATCAGTAACGACCAAAGTAGTTTGTTGTAATTTTTGCGATGCTGCCGAGAATTTGCGAAGTTCAACAGTTTTTCGCCGAGTTAAAGAATCCAAATCTCCAGCAGATGCTAAATAGGCTTTCGGGTCGGCAGCAAAAAGCAGTTGGAGTGATGCGCTGTATCCGCCATTAATGTATTGATCCACCGCAATCGCGCCTAAGCTTTTTTGAATTTCGTTAAGTTCGCGTTTTTGCGTAGCCGCCTTTTTCTGTACTCCATCTAGCTCTTGATTCAACTGCGATAATCTAAGTTTTGCTTCTTGGGCTCCTTCAGCAGCAGAGGCCGCCGCTTCCCGTAAGTAGTCGACCTTGGCTTGGATCTGGAGCAGCCGCGCGGAAGGGGCCGCATTAGCTGGAACGCTCAAGGTCCCGAGCAACATGCCGGCACCGGCCAAATAGAGACCTATACGCGTAACCATGTTGGCTAGGTTAACCCGCTCGAGGGGGCCGGCTCAAACCCAAAATGCGTTTGCGCTGGTGAGGGCGGTGTGGCTGAGTCGGGCGTGGCTCCCACTTCGAGCAAGTTAGATTTGCCGCCATGAGTGCCGAATTAATCCCCGGAGTAAATGGCTGCCTCCTTGTTGGGGCAAACCTTGCCACAGCAATCGCTGGCCGCTCTCATCCGTTGCGGGCCGGGGCACCAGCAGATCGAGAATTCTTTAGATCCTTGCGCTCACAAGCAGATTTAATCTTGGTCGGTGGCAAAACTTTTATGGCAGAGCCTTATCGCCAGAGTTCGGTTCCGCTGGCAATTTATGCGAGGCGTGATTTGCTCGCAGTTAAATCAAACCCAGTGGCGCGAATAGTGGGCGGAGAAATTGGCGATGTTATTTCAAAATTGCGAGATTCTTTTGGTGGTGAACCCAAGATCCTGTGTGAAGGTGGCCCAACTTTAATCAGCGCGCTGATTCAAATGGAACTACTGGATCAACTGTTTCTCTCACGCTCTACGTTGAATGGGGACAGTGATTTTTTTGATGTAGATCAAACAAAAAAAATGCTACTGGTAAGTAGTTCTGATGTGCTCGATCACTTTCGGAAGCAGTAATAGAGGCGCGCCTAAACGAATTTTCAAGCAGTGATCTTTACCCTTAGAGGATGGTAACTGCAGTTGGAATCAATGATTTTCCAGCAGCCGCCGCAGCGTTAAGAAATTTCATACCTCGAATTGAAATTGAAATCGAAGAAACTCCAGCACCTGCAAAATTAGCTACCCATGCATTGGCATTATCTGCTGAATGTATTGTCGATGATGAAGAGTTAGCATCTGGAAGATTTGTTTTACTTTATGAGCCAGAAGGTCATGACACATGGGATGGAAACTTTAGATGTGTAACTTTTATTAGAGCCCAAATGGAATTACAGATGGGTGTTGATCCTCTTCTTCCTGAAGTTGGTTGGTCTTGGTTTGAAGATGCACTAAATGGTTTGGAAGTAACTGCTACTAGTGGAACTGTCACGCAAGCAACTAGCGCATCATTTGGCCAGTTAGAAGAACGAGGCAGTGACTCCGAGATTGAGATTCGCGCATCTTGGACAGCAATCATTTCAGCAAAAGACCCAAGTGAGATTTCTGCTCATTTTGCTGCATGGTGCGAATTACTAGCGCAATGCGCCGGCTTAGCACCGATAACATTGGGTGATGGAGTCGCATCAATTGCCCGAAATCGTTCCTGAAGAATCTGTTGCGGAATCAGAGGTAGTTGAGTTACCACTTCGCGATAGACCCGTTGCAGGAATGCCTGAGTTAATCACTGATTTACCTGGTTTAGAAAATGCCTGCAACCAATTAGCAAGAGGTACTGGTCCAATAGCGATTGATGCCGAACGGGCTTCAGGATATAAGTATTCGCAACGTGCATATTTAATTCAGATTCATCGCAAAGGTGGCGGATTGCACCTGATCGATCCGATTCCTTTTAAAGTTGAAGATTTTGCGCAATTAAATGAAATCTTGCAGAGCTGTCAAACAATTATTCACGCAAGTACCCAAGATCTTCCGTGCATGCGCGAGATTGGCTTAAATCCAACTTCATTATTTGATACTGAACTTGGTGCCCGTATCGCGGGAATGGCCAAAGTCGGTCTGGGTCCATTAACTGAGGAGTTGTTGGGCTTTCGTTTAGCAAAAGAACATTCAGCAGTTGATTGGTCAATCCGGCCTTTACATCAAGATTGGTTAATTTATGCCGCTCTTGATGTTGATGTACTGCTTGATTTAAGAGATGCAGTCGAAGCAAAATTAATTGAGAGCAATAAATTGGATTGGGTTACTGAAGAATTTGCCGCGATTTTGGCATCCCCTGCTCCACAACCGAAAACTGATCGATGGAAGAAAACATCCGGGATTCATAAAGTTAAACGTCCAGATCAACTTGCAATCGTTCGAGAACTTTGGCGAGTACGTGATGAGATTGGTAGAGAGAAAGATATTGCTGGCGGCCGAATATTAAGTGAGCATGCAATTGTTGCCGCTGCCGCGACTGTTCCAAAAAATATTAATGAATTAAAAGGAATTTCAGCTTTCACTCGCCAACCACCCGAATTATTAAAAAAATGGTGGGATGCAATTGCAATCGCAAGTACTAATCCGGAGTTCAAAACAAAAGGCCCAACCAGTGATGCTCCCCCAACTCAAATGCGAGTTTGGCGTGAGCGTGAACCTTTGGCTTATGCCCGGTTGACTCATGCCAAAGCCAGATTAAAAGAGGTGGCCGCAGCCAACTCTCTACCAGTCGAAAATATGGCATCTCCTGAGATCGTCCGAAAATTGTGTTGGTACTCACCGCTGCCTGACCTTGCCCAGGTCGAAGCGGCCTTGGAGAAAGCCGGGGCGCGGGCCTGGCAGATCAAACTAATAGCCCCGACCTTGGCGCAGATCCAATTTGAGACCGAACCGCTAGTAATTCTGGCTGAGGAGGCTGAGCCCGCTCTAACCGAGTGATCAGCGAGTGATAGAGGTAGCCCTTATTTACGCGACGAAAAAGTTGCGTAAATGCCCCGCTCGTACTAACTTTTAACCATGTTGAGTAACTTCCTAATCGGCCTTCGCGAAGGTCTTGAAGCCGCCCTTATTGTCGGCATTTTGATTGCGTACATCGTCAAAACAAATCAAGCAAGTAAGCGAAAACTGCTAACTGCTGTGTGGATCGGCGTATCAGTTGCTCTGACTGCAAGTCTGGCCCTCGGAGGATTCTTATCATTTACCTCTGCTGAGTTATCACCTCGCGGTGAAGAATTTTTTGCTGGAACCACCTCATTACTAGCAGTTGGTTTAGTAACTTGGATGGTCTTCTGGATGAAGCGCGCTGCAAGATCATTGCGTCAAGATTTGCAAGGAAAAGTTGAAACCGCTCTATCTTCAGGTCCATTAACCCTTGCTGCAGCAGCATTTTTTGCTGTTTTGCGCGAAGGACTAGAAACATCTTTATTTGTGTATGCAAACTTCAGAACAATTAATGGAGAAGGCGCTGGCGCTGGACCGGCAGTTGGATTAACAATCGGTTTAGCTCTTGCAGTGTTTCTAGGTTGGGCAATTTATCGTCGTGCGATTGCACTGAATTTAGGAACTTTCTTCAAAATTACCGGCGTCGCATTAATTGTGATTGCCGCTGGAGTTTTGTCTTACGGAGTTCATGAATTTCAAGAGTTAGGTTGGATTCCAGGAGCTGATCTTTATATCTGGGACACAACTTCTTGGATGACCAAGGAATCGATTCCTGGATCAATCTTGGCGGGCACCATCGGCTTTGACACCACGACCTCATGGTGGCAATTTGGCTTTTGGAGCCTCTACTTGGTGGTCACTTTGCAGGCTTACCTTGCTCCTGCTCGCAAAAAAACCTCTGTCTAACTCGATCGCAACTTCCGGTTTAAGTTACCGGCTAGTAACATAAGGCGTAACCGCTTTGGAGATTAAGCGCTAGAGAAAAGGCAAGTAAATGGCAGCTTCAAGTAAATCAGTAAGTGATGTCTATTTAATTGACGCAGTTCGTACTCCTTTCGGCAAGGCCGGATCTTTATACGCCGGAACTCGAGCCGATGACATCATGGTTCGTTGTATTCGCGGACTGTTAGAGCGCAATCCAAGTATTGATAGCGCAACTATTGATGAGGTTGCAATTGCGGCTGCATCACAAACTGGTGATCAAGGAATGAACATCGGTCGCAGCGCTTCACTCTTGGCTGGAATTCCAAAAACAGTACCTGGTTATTCAATTGATCGTTGGTGCGCAGGAGCGATGACATCAATGACAACCCTCGCTGGTGGAATTGCAATGGGAAGTTATGACTTAGCACTCGCAGGCGGCGTAGAACATATGGGAAATCACCCAATGGGTGAATTGATGGATCCAAACCCAAGATACATCGCTGAAAAACTTGTAGATCAAGATGCACTTGCAATGGGTGCAACTGCGGAGCGTTTACATGACATGCTCCCCCACTTAACTCGTGAGCGTGCAGATAAATATGCACTCAACAGCCAACTTAAAACTGCAAAGGCATATGAGGCTGGAAAAATTCAAAGAGATTTAATTCCAGTTGCAGTAAGAAGTGAAGAACTTGGTTGGGGTGTTGCAACTGTTGATGAACCACCACGTCCGGGAACAACATTAGAAGCACTTGCTGGTTTGAAAACTCCATTTCGTCCCGCAGGTCGCGTTACTCCTGGAAACGCTGCCGGATTAAATGATGGAGCAACCGCAGCATTACTTGCTAGCGGAAAGCGCACTGAAGAATTAGGACTAAAACCAAAAGCTCGATTAGTTACTTTTGCTTTCGCCGGCGTAGAACCAGAGATCATGGGATACGGACCAGTTCCAGCAACAGTTAAAGCGTTAGCAAAAGCCGGATTATCAATTGATGAGATTGGTGCATTTGAAGTTAATGAGGCTTTTGCAATTCAAGTTCTGGCTTTTCTTGATTACTTTGCAATCGCAGATGACGATCCTCGGGTAAATCCTTACGGTGGAGCAATTGCTGTTGGTCATCCACTTGCATCCTCTGGAATTCGCTTAGCCTTAAATCTTGCCCGCACTTTTGAAGAACATCCAGAGATCCGTTATGGATTAACCACGATGTGCATTGGACTGGGAATGGGCGGAACTGTGATTTGGGAAAATCCAAATTGGAATTTTAGTAAGCAAGATAATGCTAAAGGTGGAAAATAATGAGTACTCCGGTTTCAACTCCCCAAGCACCTGAAGAGGTCGTCACAAACGCAATTGTTCGTGAAGTTGATTTAACGCCATTTGGATTTAAAGGAAAGATGGCTTTAATTACTTTAGATAACGGCTACGACCACAACCGTCCAAACACTCTTGGCGTACAAGGCTTGCAATCTCTCAATGCCGCACTCGATGTTGCAATCGCCTCAGATGTAGATGCAATTGGAATCACCGGAAAACCATTTATTTTTGCCGCAGGCGCAGATCTAAGTGGCGTAGCCGGTGTTGCAGATCGAACACTTGCACATGCATTTACCAAATTAGGACACGATGTCTTTCGACGGTTTGGTGAATGCGGTAAACCTACTTTTGCTTTTATCAATGGATTAGCTCTTGGCGGCGGACTTGAAATTGGATTGCACTGCCAATATCGCACTCTTGCTACCACCGCGATGGTCGGTTTGCCTGAAGTATTTCTTGGCTTGGTTCCAGGTTGGGGCGGAGCCACTTTGCTGCCAAAATTAATTGGCCCAGAGTTAGCAACTCGAGTAATTATCGTTAATGCGCTAAACAACAACACCATGCTCAAATCTCCGGAGGCTTTAGAGATTGGCGTAGTTGATGCAGTATTTGAGCCAGCAGATTTTCTTGAGCAATCAATAACTTTTGCTAGCCATGTATTAAGTGGTGCTAAAAAAATCACCCGAGCAGATCACACCAAAGTTGATGCCTCATGGGAAAATGCTTCCAAGATTGGTGCGGCTGCTGTTGCTAAAAAGTTTGGTCGTGCAGATATTGCATCTCCTAAAGCCGCTTTAAAGTTAATTGCTGATGCGCGTACCTCTTCCCGTGATTCAGGTTTTGCTGCAGAAGATGAAGCGCTAACTGAATTAGTAATGAATGATCCACTTCGGGCTTCTTTATATGCCTTTAATTTAATTCAAAAAGGTAAGAAAAAGATTGAAGGAGCACCAAAACCTGCTCTTGGGCGCAAAGTTACTCGCGCTGGAGTGGTTGGCGCTGGATTAATGGCTTCCCAATTAGCGCTATTGATTATGCGTAACTTGAAAGTTCCAGTTGTGATTACCGATCTTGACCAAGAACGAGTGGATAAAGGAATCGCTTGGATCAACAATGAAATTGATACCTTGGTTTCCAAAAAACGGGTACGGCCAGATGAGGCTTCACGTTTGAAATCTCTACTTTCAGGATCAGTTGATAAATCTGTATATGCAAAATGTGATTTCATTATTGAGGCAGTTTTTGAAGAGTTATCGATCAAACAAAAACTCTTTAAGGAGTTAG
>JBILFD010000024.1:0-8274 GCA_044351765.1 Candidatus Nanopelagicaceae bacterium
AACGTAATACGTTGCTGTAGGTACCGGCAGTTAACACCAAGACACCATTTGCTTGGCAAAATTTAACAACTGCAGATGTTGCACTTGAATTTGGTTCGATGCTTCCTGGGATCACTAGTTCTACTGCTTGCATCGCACCACGACCACGCACTTCACCAATGACTGAGTACTTTTTCTGCATCTCAAGCAGGCGCGAGCTCATTATTTTCCCGATTTCATTTGCACGCTTAATCAAATCTAGATCGGCAATGGTTTGGATTGCACCAAGAGCGGCTGCGCATGCGATTGGTGAACCACCAAATGTTCCACCTAACCCACTTGAATGAACGCTATCCATTACTTCAGCTCTTCCAGTTAAAGCCGAGAGCGGTAATCCGCCGGCAATACCTTTAGCTGTTGTGATTAAGTCGGGAACTACATTTTCATCTTCACATGCAAACATTTGACCGGTGCGAGCAAATCCAGTTTGCACTTCATCTGCCACAAAAAGTATTCCGTTGCTTTTTGCAAAACTTGCTAAACCCGGAAGGAAACCTTTTGGCGGAACTATGAATCCACCTTCGCCTTGAATCGGCTCAATCACAATTGCAGCGATATTTTGTAGTCCGATCTCTTTCTCCATTTTGTGGGTGATCAGATCCAAAATTTCATCGGCGTATTTTTGTTGATCAGAGTGAGAACGGAAAGGGTAAGCCATCGGCATGCGATAAATCTCTGGAGCAAACGGCCCAAAACCATCTTTGTATGGCATGTTCTTTGCGGTCATTCCCATAGTTAAATTAGTACGACCGTGATAACCATGTTCGAATACAACGACAGCGGGACGCTTTGTGTAGGCGCGGGCGACCTTCACCGCATTTTCAACTGCTTCAGCACCAGAATTAAACAGCGCTGATTTTTTCGGATGATCACCAGGTGTTAAATGATTGAGTGCTTCGCAAACTTCAACATAACCTTCGTATGGAACAACCATGAAGCAGGTATGTGTAAATGCCTTGACTTGATCGACTACTTTTTCAATTACTAAATCTGCAGAGTTTCCAACATTTACAACAGCGATACCTGCGCCCATATCGATAATTGAGTTTCCATCGACATCGATTATTACTCCACCACCGGCACGTTCAACAAAAACTGGCATCGCCATTCCAAGTGAGGCGGAAACAGCGTTGGCACGTCTTGCAATCAGCTCTTTAGATTTTGGCCCTGGTATCTCAGTTTGCAAATGGCGCACCTGCGGCAGGTTGCTGCCAGTTAGCCGGGTTCCTTCGTCGAGGGCGCTCATGAGAGTAAGAGTAGAACAAGTAGGCATATGAATGAACTATCTGGTCCGACCTGAGAGGATTAGCCCATGCGCGACATCTCAATTTTGGGTTCAACTGGCTCAATTGGCGTGCAAGCACTTGAGGTTATTGCTGCAAATCCAACTCAATTTCGAGTCGTTGCTCTTGCCGCTGGGGGATCAAATATTCCGCTCTTGGTGGAGCAGGTAAGAACTTTTGGCGTCAAAGTGGTTGGCATCGAAGGAGATGGCGCATTACTTCGGGATGCATTGCCGGGCGTAAATGTGATTGATGGAAAAGGCGCGGCGGCTCAAGTGGCAGCAATTCCAGTTGATGTAGTTCTAAATGCGATTACCGGTTCAGTTGGACTTGCACCAACACTTAATGCATTAGGTGTTGGAAATAAAGTCGCTCTTGCAAATAAGGAATCACTTGTCGCTGGCGGAGATTTAGTTTTACGTGCTGCAAAACCGGGACAGTTAATTCCGGTTGATTCAGAACATTCAGCATTAGCACAAGTGCTGCGCGCAGGAACAAAAAATGAAATATCTAAATTAATTCTTACGGCAAGTGGTGGCCCATTTAGAAATAGAAATGATTTAAGTGATGTGACATTAGAAGAGGCCCTTGCTCACCCAACTTGGAACATGGGACCTGTTGTAACAATAAATTCAGCCACTTTGGTAAATAAAGGTTTAGAAATAATTGAGGCACATTATTTATTTGATATTCCATATTCAAAGATTGAAGCAGTAATTCATCCGCAATCGATGATTCATTCAATGGTGGAATTCAATGATGGATCTGTGATTGCACAGGCCAGTCCACCATCAATGAAGTTGCCAATTGCTTTGGCACTTAGTTGGCCAGAAAGAACTGCCGGCGCAATTTCTCCAATTGATTGGAGCACTGCGCACACCTGGAATTTTGCGCCAATTGATCACGCAAGATTCCCCGCGATTGATTTAGCAAGAAGGTGCGGTGAAATTGGTGGAGCGATGCCAGCAATCTTTAATGCGGCCAATGAGGAAGCGGTTGCTGCATTTTTAAAGGGTGAAATTAAATTCACAGAGATTATTGAGATTGTAGATGCAGTATTGCAGCACCTTGCGTCGACAGCGCCAACTACGCTTGGTGATATCGCCGATGTCAGTGCAATCGAAGATGATGCACGTGCTAGTGCAAATAAAAATATATCGATGAGAGGCAAATAATTTTATGTCGCTGCTGAATTTGATGGGAATTTTAGCTTTTGTGGTGGCATTGCTAATTTCAGTAATGTTGCATGAATTAGGCCACTTCCTAACTGCCCGGAAATTTGGCATGAAAGTTACTGAATTTTTCTTAGGTTTTGGACCAAAGATTTGGTCTACTCAAAGAGGTGAGACTGAGTTTGGAGTTAAATCAATTCCAGCCGGTGGTTACTGCCGAATTGTTGGCATGTCTCCAAGTGAACCTGTTGACCTAATTGACCAACCGCGATCTTTTTACAAAGCCAGCACTCTTAGACGATTAATTGTCCTTGGCGCCGGCTCGACTACTCATTTTGTAATTGGCTTTCTACTGTTATTCACTTTTTTTGCAGCGATTGGAACTCCGGCGCAAACCCAGGTACTTGATCAAATTTTAAAATGTATTCCGGCTGATCAAAGTAGGAGCACTTGCTTAGAATCGGATCCAAAAACACCAGCACTACTTGCAGGATTGAAAAGTGGAGACAAGATTGTTTCGGTTAATGGAAAGTCGCTAGATTCCTGGAAAGAAGTTTCAGATGCAATTCGAAATTCTCCAAATCAAAAATTGAATTTGGGAATAGAGCGCGACGGTGCATCTTTAGAGATTTCACTCACCTCAACATCCCGTGCCCCGATTGCAAAATTGGGTGAAGTAAAGCCGGTAGGAATCATTGGAGTGTTGAGCAAAGTGGAACTTGATAGATCGACTCCACTTGCAGCAATTACAAATTCCCTTAGTGAGGGAAAAAATATTGTCATCGGTAGTTACAAAGCGCTCTTCGCCCTTCCAGCAAAAATTCCAGATTTAATTCAAGCAACTTTTGGTGGGGGAGTGCGAGATCCAGAAGGATTAGTAGGTGTAGTTGGTGTCGCTAGAGTTTCTGGTGATGCTGCCGCATCTGAGAATGCTGGATGGGCGGCAAAAATTGGTTTCTTCTTATTAACCGTTGCTAGTTTAAATATCTTTATTGGATTGTTTAATTTGTTGCCATTGTTGCCATTAGATGGTGGTCACATGGCGATTGCAATTGTTGATGGAGTACGCCGTCAAAATGCCCGTCTGCGCAAGCTTCCGACACCAGAGCCATTTGATGTGGTCAGGTTGGTGCCGCTCACTCTCGCGGTAATTGTGGTTATGGGCGGACTTTCATTGCTTTTGCTAGCGGCCGACATAATCAATCCGCTCCGGTTGAACTTCTAATTCAATCTGTGAAGGAAAATTAACCCTAGATAAGGCAGGATAGGACCATGGTTAATCTCGGGATGCCGGCAGTACCACCTAGTCCACTCGCCCCTCGCAAAGTTACGCGTCAACTAAAAGTTGGTTCGGTATTAGTCGGTGGCGGTGCGCCAGTAAGCGTGCAATCTATGGCCACAACATTGACTGCAAATGTGGATGCAACATTGCAACAGATTGCCGAATTGACCGCTTCAGGTTGCCAAATTGTTCGAGTTGCAGTGCCAAGTCAAGATGATGCGGATGCTCTTGCTGCTATTGCTAAGAAATCTCAGATTCCAGTTATTGCTGATATTCATTTCCAACCAAAATATATTTTTGCGGCTATAGATGCCGGCTGTGCTGCAGTTCGAGTGAATCCAGGAAACATTAAACAATTTGATGACAAAGTTAAAGAAGTTGCCAAAGCCGCGGGCGCAGCAGGAGTTCCAATTCGAATTGGTGTGAATGCTGGATCTTTAGATCCACGTTTAATGGCGAAGTATGGAAAAGCTACTCCAGAAGCTTTAGTTGAATCTGCTTTATGGGAATGTTCATTATTTGAAGAGCACGGTTTCACCGACATTAAACTTTCAGTTAAGCATCATGATCCAGTAATTATGGTTCAGGCTTATAGATTGCTTTCACAGCAATGTGATTACCCATTACATCTGGGCGTCACAGAAGCTGGACCACTGTTTCAAGGAACAATTAAATCAGCGGTAGCTTTTGGAATTTTGCTATCTGAAGGAATTGGAGACACGATTCGGGTTTCCCTTTCTGCACCGCCTGTTGAAGAGGTAAAAGTTGGAATCTCAATTTTGGAATCTTTAAATCTACGTCAACGTAAATTAGAGATTGTTTCTTGCCCATCCTGTGGGCGTGCACAAGTAGATGTTTATACCTTGGCTGAAAAAGTCCAAGCAGGCTTAGAGGGAATGACCGTTCCGCTACGTGTTGCAGTTATGGGATGCGTTGTAAATGGTCCGGGCGAAGCGCGTGAAGCAGATTTAGGTGTGGCTTCTGGAAATGGAAAAGGTCAAATATTTGTAAAGGGAGAAGTCATTAAAACCGTCCCGGAATCAATGATCGTTGAAGTATTAATTGAAGAAGCAATGCGCCTGGCTGAAGAGATGGAAAGTTCCGGAGCTCCTTCGGTTGAAGTTCATTAAGCGAAAATCTCAGTGAGCGAAGTTGGTTTAGAAGTATTACGCGGGGTAAATGTTAAAAATGAAGTATTTAAATATCTAGCTTCGGCGCCTGAACTAAATTGTTTTTTGGCTTCCAGGATTCAACTTTTAGAAAAATCAAAAAATAGTACTTTGCTGGTCTATCGAAATTCCAGAAGTGAAATTGAAGGCGTTACATACATTGGTGGAAATTTAATTCCAGCAATTTCGTCTCGAGCAGCATTGCTCTCATTAGTTGATTACCTTCGATCAAATCAGCACAAGTTTTCCTCAATTGTCGGTGAGTCAAAAACAGTTTTTGATTTATGGGAATTAGTTGCACATTTATATTCAGAACCAAGAGCTATTCGCCAATCACAACCTTTGTTATCGCTTCGTGGTGGTTCAAAGATTTCTGGAAACCCACTTGTGCATCCGGCGACTTTGTCAGACCTTGATGAAGTTGTGGAGGTTGGGATTGCAATGTTCACTGCCGAGGTCGGGGAAGTCCCGGATTACGTTGATTATCGATCAAGATCAATTGAGTTAATTGGAGCAGGCCGCACATTAATCTCGAGAGATCCAGATACTCGAAAAGTAATTTTCAAAAGCGATATCGGGGCTATTGGTGCGGGGGCTTATCAAATTCATGGGGTCTGGGTTGACCCGGTGTACCGCGGAAAAGGGCTGGGATCTGCTGGCGTTGCCACTTTGGTGGAGTACGGAAATAGATTCGCACCGATCGCCTCCCTCTATGTAAATGATTTCAATCATGCAGCCCGTGCCAGTTATCACAAAGTTGGCTTCGAAAAGGTGGCCGAACTAGCGACGATTTTTTTCTAACACTCGGTAGGCTCACGCCATGTTGCAAATGTCCCGCCTCTTTCTTCGCACCTTGCGTGATGACCCAGCTGATGCTGAAGTCGCAAGCCATCGCTTATTAGTTCGGGCTGGATATATTCGCCGCGTTGCCGCAGGCATCTACTCATGGTTGCCGTTGGGTTATATAACTTTGCGAAATATTGAAAGAGTTGTACGCGAAGAAATGGATCGTGCTGGATTTCAAGAAGTTCACTTTCCGGCCCTTTTGCCTCGTGAACCATATGAGGCGACCAATCGTTGGGATGATTACGGAAGCGATCTGTTTCGTTTGCAAGATCGAAAAGGTGGCGACTATTTATTAGGTCCAACCCATGAAGAGATGTTTACTTTGATGGTCAAGGGTGAATGTTCCTCTTACAGAGATTTGCCACTAACTATTTATCAGATTCAAACCAAGTATCGGGATGAACCTCGTCCACGAAGTGGAATCATTCGTGGTCGCGAATTTGTAATGAAAGATTCTTACTCATTTGATATTGATGATGCAGGTTTGGAAAAGTCTTATCAAGATCATCGTGCCGCCTACATTAAAACTTTTGAAAGACTTGGGCTTAAGTATGCGATTGTTTCCGCAATGTCCGGAGCGATGGGTGGCTCAAAATCTGAAGAGTTTTTAGCTCCTTGCGAAACAGGTGAAGACACTTATGTTTTGTGTCCGTCCTGTGGATTCGCCGCAAATGTTGAAGCGATGTCAACAAAAGTTTCCGGTAAGAATTATCCAGATGTACCAGCGATCGAATTGCTAGATACCCCAAATACTCCAACCATTGATTCATTAGTTGATGTGCTCAACAAGAATTATGGTGGGGGATTTACAGCAGCTGACACTCTAAAAAACATTTTGCTTTTTGCTGATGACCAACCGATTAGTGTTTTGGTTCCTGGGGATCGCGAAGTTGATTTGAAGCGTTTGCAGGCAAATCTTCCTGGTGTAAGTGAATTACGTTTATTTGAAGAAGAAGATTTCGCAAAGAATCCAAAATTTGTTAAAGGTTACGTGGGCCCACAGGATGCACAAGCACTCGGATTAAAGCTTTACGCAGATCCAAGAGTTGAAATAGGTTCAAGTTGGGTTACTGGTGCAAACAAGAGCAACACCCATGCTCGGTATGTGCAAAATGGTCGTGATTTCAAAGTTGAGAAGTATGTTGAAGCTGCTGAAGTTCGCGCAGGAGATGGATGTCCGCAATGTGACACTGCAGTTGTTATAGATCGTGCCATCGAAATCGGTCACATCTTTCAACTTGGTCGTAAATACGCAAAAGCTTTAGACCTCACCGTTTTAGATTCTGACGGAAAGCCAAATGTTGTAACCATGGGCTCATATGGAATTGGCGTATCGCGCGCAGTTGCTGCGATCGCTGAACAATCCCATGATCAGTTGGGATTGCGTTGGCCAAGAGAGATTGCCCCAGCAGATATTCATATTGTCGCCACAGGCAAAGAGGATCTGCCATTTGATACTGCGTTTGATTTAGCAGGAAAACTGGAAGCTGCTGGTGCTCGAGTGATGCTTGATGATCGTCGGGACGCGAGTCCAGGAGTTAAATTCAAAGATGCAGAATTGATTGGAATTCCAACAATTGTGATTGTTGGTAAAGGGTTAGCCAATGGAGTTATTGAAGTTCGCGACCGCTGGGCCGGCACAAGTAGCGAAATTCCTATCGATGGCGCAGTTGAATTTCTTTCACAACTGTTGAAATAGGTTGGCGAGTAAGGCCAAAAATTCACGGTAGACTTTTCTTTGTAAGGTCCAAAACTTAATAATAATTTAATAAGGAGTAGATAAGTGAAAAAAGAATCGATCATTGCCGCCATCGAGCCGGCCATTCAAGAATTAAATTTATTTTTAGAAGATGTAATCATCACTTTGGCTGGAAAACATTCCATGCTTCGTATTCTCATTGATGGCGAAACCGGCCTATCAATGGATCAAGTTACCGAAGCATCATTCAAGATTTCGGAAATCATCGACCAGATGCCAGAAATTGGCCAAACACCTTTTACTCTCGAAGTTTCGACTCCTGGAGCTGAGTACCCGCTAACACTTGCTCGTCACTGGTTTAAGAATCTAAATCGATTAGTTTCGGTCACATTACTTGATGGAGAGAAATTCACCTCCCGCATTACTTCAGTCGAAAATGATGAGATTACATTTGCAGATGCAAAAGCGAATGTAACTTCGGTAAAAATTAGCGATATCAAGAGCGCTTACGTTGAAATCGAATTCAAATGATCGTTGATTTAGCCGCACTTCAAACCCTTTCTATTGCAAATGCAATTTCATTTGACCGTTTAATAGTTGAAATTGAAACTGCTGTAACTCAAGGGTATTTGGAATCACTCGAAGCGAATCAACAAGCTCGCGCAAAACTTAACCGTGAGACTGGACAGATTTCACTTTTCACAAACGAAAGCGAAGAGCCTCTTGAAGAGCCTGCAGATTTCAATCGTTTTGTTACCGGAATTGTTAGACGCACAGTTAAGTT
>JBILFD010000025.1:0-8107 GCA_044351765.1 Candidatus Nanopelagicaceae bacterium
CCTCATCGGTATGCACTTCTACAACAAGATCATCTTGTGCCGAGCTAGTTGCGGCTGGGTCATACTCTGGATCTAGGAGAACGTGGCATTCAATCTTGGTTATTTTCATATAAAAAACTTACACCACCCACTCGTAAATGTAACTACCTTTCCATGGATTAATTACGGCAGCACTAAGGATTATCTCTTAGGATTCAAGCATGTGGGCATTGGTAACTGGAGCGACATCGGGCATTGGTGCGGAATTTACAAAACTCTTAGCTCGAGAGAATTACGACATAATTCTTGTTGCCCGCGATGAGAGTAGATTGAGAAAATCTGCTGAAGAGTTAGAAAAAGAGTTTGGAGTCGCAACCGAAATTATTGTGGCGGACCTTTCGGTTGAAAATGAAATTGTTAAAGTCGAGCAACGCCTGCTAACTACAGATCCATCTCTGGCCGTGGGTGTACTGATTAACAATGCTGGATACGGTCTAAAAGGTAGGTTTATTAACCATACTTCTGCAGCAGAGGTTGATTTACTTAATGTGTTAGTCACTGCAGTTTTACGTCTAACCCATGCAGCACTTCCTAATATGCGAAATGCAAAAAGTGGATACATTATTAATGTGGGCAGTGTTGCTGGATGGTTATCCGGAAGTACCTATAGTGCAGCCAAAGCTTGGGTGAATGCATTCTCAGAGTATTTGAATGCCGATTTAGCCAAAGATGGAATAACAGTTACCTCACTGGCGCCAGGATTCACTCGCACCGAATTCCATCAACGTGGAGAAATGAAGATGGATGCAGTGCCAGAATTTCTCTGGGAAAAAGCACCAGATGTAGTTAAAGCCGGCTGGGAGGGTGCCCTCCGTGGTGAGCCAATAGTGGTTTCCGGAAAACAGTATCGAGCTATAGTTTTTTTGGCCCGGCACTTGCCCCGCAAATTGGTGCGCAAAATCTAGACTCACAGGGAGTTCACTTGAAAATCCGACATTTTCTCGGCTTCTCAAGTTAAGGTTGGACCATGATCAGACGTAACGGCTTGGTAATAGCAATGACAGTTCTCCTCATTGGCGCGGTTGTTTCTCCCGCTCAAGCTGCTAATAAGTCTGGGGGCGCCTGTAAGACTACAAATGCAAAAGCAACAATTGGTGGCAAGAAATACACTTGCACAAAAAATCCAATCGTTGTGAATGCAAGGAACACGTGGGTAGTTGCTGATTGTTTAGCGTCAAATGCGGCTTTCAGAAAAAGCAATACACAATTATCTGATGAAAAAATTAAAAGAGGAGTATTTTTAGCTCAAACGGCTGCAACTGAAGCTGATCAAACTCTAAGTGTCGCTGATCGAGAGATGTTGGCTCAAGCCAAAAAAGACGGCTTAAATCTGTATGACACAATCATTAATACCTATAACACTTTGACCAAAATGAACAAGCAGGTTCGCGACTTAGCTTGTACTCCTGGTTTATAACTAACCAAGAATTACAGTTTTACCTGAGACCTCTGTATTAATCTTATTTAATCCAAATTCTGCAGGACCAACTTTTACGGCGCCTGTTTTTGTGAATTCTGAACCGTGCGCTGGGCATCTAAATGTGCCTGAAACTAATTTTGATGGTACTCCTTGATGAGTGCAACGCAGATCTAAAGCTTGATAAGAAGATTTTCCGGTGCGTACCAAAGCTGTCGGGATTTCTTTCACATTCCCTACCAAAATTGCTCCACCGATCTTTCCAAGGGCTTTAAATTTAGAAAGGTTTACTTCTACACGTCCATCTCGCAAAACCTTTATCGCACCAGCCGCTTCAGCTGTATTTCCTGAAATTACAACTCCGGTGGCAGTAGCCAAGCCTGCGCAGATAAATCCTCGTCGGCTGATTTCCTTCTCCATGATGTAATTATCCTCAAAAAACCTGATCTGTCTATCCAGCCCTTCTCAATTCAATCAATTAGATTTACCTTTAACTCATGTGGTTAAGAGTTCGAGGAGTTTGTATCGGATTCGTAGCAGCACATGCCATCGAAAGAATGCTCCTACCTGCGCCTTCCTTTATTTGGGATTTAATAATTTATAACTTGATTGTCTTTGCTCTAGCTATCGCGCTACTAAATGAATCTGAATTCCTACTTGGTATTGGTTTAGCTTGCTGGGGATTGAGCTCGACCGCTTCAAGTTGGTTTGCCTACAAAAACTTTTCTGATTCCCCAATTATCCTTGACCTCGGTTATGTGCTCTTCTTCCCCTTCCTCGCTATGCATTTTCTCAAATTTTTTATCAGAGACTTTAAAACAAAGATACATTTTCTAGATGCAGGAATTATCGCTCTAGGAGTTTCCGCTTTCTTGACGGCTTTTGCCATGGAACCAATCCCAAGTCTTAAAGGATCTGATCTCCTGCGTAATTTCTTGAACAATTACTATCCTATTTCTGATGTAATTTTATGTGCACTTGCAATTACGATTTTTTCTAAATACAAAACATCCTTAATAAATGTCTTACAAGCATTTGGCCTGCTTGCTTTTACATTGACAGATATCAAATTCTTTTGGATATCAGCTGAACAAGAATACTTGCTTGGTTCATGGATTGAGAGTGGTTGGTTATTTGCGCTAATTTTCATATCGCTTCACGACAGAGGCATCTCTCGAAAAAATAACGAGAACAAACTCTTTAATCAAAAGATGATATTTTTTTCCATATTCCTTAGCTTCTTAACTCTAAGTTTATTAACTATTTGGTCTGATTCTCTTTCAAAATTTGCTGCTATTCCAGCCGTTATCGCACTTCTATTAGCTTTCTTACGCTTGTCCATTGCTTTGAAGCACTCACAAAATCTTGATGTCGAGCATAAGTTGGCACGCACGGATGAATTAACTGGAATCGCAAACAGAAGATCGCTTATAGCTAAATTAGCTGAAGTTGAAAATGACAATTCATATTGTATGTTGCTGATGGATTTGGATTCGTTTAAAGAGATTAATGATCTCTTCGGACATGACGCGGGTGATTCTGTATTAATAGAAGTAGCTCGTCGTTTCGAACAAGTGCTGCCAAGTAATGCGTTTTTAGCCCGGCTTGGAGGTGATGAATTTGGCGTTTTAGTTCAAACAGATTTTCAACAGGCTTCAGAACTTTCAAAACGTTTGGAATTATCGCTGGCATCACCAATTTATGTTCATCAGACTCCAAGATATCTATCTGTGAGCATAGGGGTGGCCGAAAGAACTGCCGGAGTTGATTTAATTCGAGCCGCAGATGAGGCTATGTATATTGCTAAAGGTGCGCGCTAACCTTAATTTCTTCTAGTCGAGCAAGAGATTCAATTCTTTCCGCCGCGTGATCCACCATTCGCTCAACGTACCCACCTGAATATCCATCCAGATAGAGCCACGGTTCATGAATCTCAGAACCAGTTAAGTGGGCAAGTTCTGGCACATATTTTCGAATGTAATCCCCTTCAGGATCAAACCTTTTGCCCTGTTCTATCGGGTTGAAGATTCGGTAGTAAGGAGAAGCATCCGTTCCACAACCAGCAGTCCATTGCCAGCCGTGTGAATTTGAAGCTACATCATTATCAATCAAATACTGCATAAAGAAATTTGCACCATGCTGCCATTCGATATGTAAATCCTTGGCCAGGAATGATGCAACAACCATGCGAACCCGATTATGCATCCAACCTGTTTGTATCAGTTGTCTCATGCCTGCATCTACAAAAGGAAATCCGGTTTTACCTTCACACCAGGCTTCAAATTTTTTGCCGGGCTTGTCATAACGCATCTTGATAAATTGTGGATTTAAGTATTCGCGAGATGTATGTGGATTATGGTGTAGAACATCAGCATAAAATTCCCGCCAAGCAATCTCTTTGCGATACACCTCTTGATCCGCACTATTATTCAAATTCGCTAATAATGTTCTTGGGTGCACCTCACCCCAACGTAAATGCGGACTCATTCCACTCGTTCCGCTGATCCCCGGAAAATTTCGATTATGGTTGTAAGAATTTATTGGTCCTTTAAAAAATTGATTCCATTTTTCTAGTGCGATATCTGTGCCAACTTCAAAAGTTTTTGTACTTTTTGCTCTATCCCAATCTGGAAAATATCGTTTTGCATCTTTTGTGCTTACCCAATTAGGAGATTTAGGGGAATTGTATGGTCGCTCCCAGCCGATGACACTCCATGCTTTAAAAAATGGTGTGTAAACCTTGTAGGGAGTGCCGTCAGGTTTACGAACTTTTCCGGGATCAACTGCATAATCAGAGCCAGTGAAAGTTAAATCAATTCCACTTTCGGCAATTTTTTTCTCTAATGCAACTCCATAAGGTGCGTACTGTTTTGCGCAATGAATTGAAGTCGCGTTGTATTTCTTTGTAAGGTTTTTCAAAATTTCGACAGCATCGCCTTCAAAAACTTGTAAGTTTCCATCTAGGGTTTTATCCAAATGCTTCAAAGCACTTGCTAAATAGGAGCGCCTAAATTCGCCAGCGCGATCTGAAATTGCTTGATCCACAATAAAGATCGGCAATACTTCATCACCTTCAGCTAATGCTGCAAGTAACGCTGGATTATCAGAGATCCGTAAATCCCGTCGAAACCAAAAAATTGAAGTTTTTGGCATCTAGCCGTATCTCCCTTAGATATGTAGAGAAATTACGCTGTCATCCCAGCCTTTTACATCTTCTGGCTTGCGAGGACCTTTGCCGATGTATGTAGCGGAAGGACGTACTAAGCGACCAGTTCGCTTCTGCTCAAGAATGTGCGCACTCCAACCAGCGGTACGTGCAGCAGTGAACATTGATGTAAACAGCGGTCCTGGCACTTCAGCGAAATCAAGAACGATTGCAGCCCAAAATTCAACGTTGGTTGCAAGTACTCGATCTGGGTGACGTTCTCTGAGTTCGGCGAGCGCTGCTTCCTCAAGTGCGAGAGCTACTTGATAACGAGGTGCACCTAATTCTTCAGCGGTACGGCGCAAAGTACGTGCACGTGGATCTTCAGCACGATAAACACGGTGACCAAATCCCATTAAACGTTCGCCGCGATCCATTAAATCTTTTACATACTTGCGTGCATCACCAGTTTTTTCTACACCTTCAATCATATGTAGTACACGTGAAGGTGCACCACCGTGTAGTGGGCCTGACATCGCACCAATTGCGCCAGACAAAGCGGCAGCGACATCAGCACCAGTTGAAGCGATAACTCGAGCGGTAAATGTCGATGCATTCATTCCGTGTTCTGCTGCAGAAACAAAATACGCGTCGATTGCTCGAACATGTTTTGGATCTGGCTCTCCGCGCCAACGAATCATCATGCGCTCAACAACGGTATGCGCTTTATCAACTTCAGATTGCGGAATCATTGGTTGCCAAGTTCCACGAGCAGATTGTGCAACGTACGACAAAACCATTACGGATGCACGAGCAAGGTTGCTACGAGCTTCTTCATCAGTAATATCTAAAAGTGGTTTGAATCCCCAAGCTGGTGCCAACATCGCAATCGCTGATTGCACATCTACGCGCACGTCACCAGAGTGAACTGGCAATGGAAATGGTTCAGCGGGTGGAAGACCTGGATTAAATTCATCATCAACTAACAAGCCCCATGCGTTTCCGAAAGTTACGCGACCAACTAAATCTTCAATATCAACACCGCGATAGCGCAGTGCACTTCCTTCTTTATCGGGTTCAGCAATCTCTGATTCAAATGCAATGACACCTTCAAGACCTGGTTTGAATTCGCTCATGAGATTCCTTAACCCCTTAATTAAAAGTCACTGGCAAACTTTCTCGGCTTGCTTGGGTTGAGCCACCGTGCTCTAGCCCACTCGCTTATTCTGCCCCCCTTGGCCAACTATTCATAAATTCAACCAGTATTTCTCGACTCGCTATGAGGACAGCCACCTGCTCTAATAGAGCCATGGACCGGGATGAAATCAGGGCAATGCGCCGCTCGTACGGTGAAATAGGGCTAAGTGAGAGTGATGCCAATCCAAATCCAATAACTCAATTTGAGATCTGGCTCACAGCCGCTGCCGAGAACCCATATGTGGTTGAAGCCAATGCGATGGTGCTCGGAACTATCTCTGGCGACCATCCCAAGGCACGTTCGGTTCTGCTCAAAGAGGTCAGCCAAACCGGTTTTGTTTTTTTCTCCAATTACGAATCAGACAAGGGTAAAGAGATCAGCCAAAATCAAAATGTCAGCCTAACTTTCCCTTGGTTTCCAATGGAACGACAGGTAATTGTTTTGGGCACCGCAACGAAAGTTAGCAATGCAGAATCTGCGGATTACTTCGCTACTCGGCCATGGTCTAGCCAAATTGGTGCATGGGCGAGCAATCAATCAGAAGTAATTGCTGATCGGGATAGCTTGCAAAAAAATTGGGATGAGATCGCCGCGAAATATCCAGAGGGCAGCACTGTTCCACTTCCGCCAAATTGGGGCGGTTACTGTGTTGTCCCCCATTCAATTGAATTTTGGCAGGGCCGTTACTCACGGCTCCACGATCGCCTGCGCTACACATTGGACACAGTTGATGCGAACAAGAAGTGGCAATTAACTCGTCTCGCCCCATAACAAATCATCGGTAGGCTTATCACATGGCCAACGAAATAATTATCCCAAGTAATCTCAAACCAAAAGATGGACGTTTTGGTTGTGGACCTTCAAAGATCCGCCCAGAAGCACTAGCCGCATTAGCCGCTAGCGGCTCATCAATTTTAGGAACATCACACCGCCAACCTGCTGTGAAAAATGTTGTTGGTCGCGTACGTAATGGATTGAAAGATTTATTCAATTTGCCCGATGGCTATGAAGTAGTACTCGGCAACGGTGGCTCAACCGCATTTTGGGATGTTGCAACTTTTTGTTTGATCAAAGAAAAATCACAACACCTAGTATTTGGTGAGTTTTCATCTAAATTTGCAAGTGGAGTTAAATCTGCGCCATTTCTTGGCGAACCAACTGTAATTTCAGCCGAACCTGGTTCACATCCAGAAGCTGTTACTGAAGCTGGCGTTGATGCATATGCACTTACTCATAATGAAACCAGTACTGGTGTGGCTATGAATATCAAGCGACCAGCTGGCTCAGAAGGATTAGTTCTTGTAGATGCAACAAGCGCTGCTGGTGGATTAACTGTTAAAGCAAGCGAGTTTGATGCTTACTACTTCGCTCCACAAAAATCATTTGCTTCCGATGGCGGTCTTTGGTTTTCTCTAATGAGTCCGGCTGCCTTAGCTAGAGTAGAAGAAATCGCTGCAACAAAGCGATGGACACCGGCAATCCTGGATCTTGGAATTGCTATTGAAAACAGCAAGTTAGATCAAACTTATAACACTCCCGCAGTCGCAACTTTAATTTTGCTTGCAGAACAAATCGAGTGGATGAATAGCAATGGTGGACTTGAATTCTCAACCGGGCGATCTGCTAAATCTGCCGAAACTTTGTATGGCTGGGCAGAGAAAACTTCTTACACAACTCCATTTGTTGTTGATCCAGCTATGCGTTCCAAAGTTGTTGGAACTATCAACTTTGATGACTCAATCGATGCAAATGCTGTCGCAAAAACCTTACGCGCCAATGGGATTGTCGATACCGAGTCCTATCGTAAGTTGGGTAAAAACCAACTTCGAATTGGCATGTTCCCAGCAATTGACCCAGCAGATGTTGAAGCACTCACCGCTTCAATTGATTACGTCGTAAAAGCGATGGCGTAGCCTGTGAGTCCGCGCGCACGTCGCATAACCTCTTTGATAATTCTTATTTCCCTGCTCGGCCTAATCGCAATCGGTGGCCTTTAAGAAAATTAATCTTTCTTGGATTGTTTTTCTTGCTTCTTCAAACGCTTTTCTTTTAGCGAAAGCTTTGGTTCCTTTTTCGCGTTTGCATTGCTTTTTTGTTCCTTGTTAGCCATTTCAACTCCAAAGTGAATTTGTTGCCGTTATCCGATTCTATTCAATTTTAACCATTACTAACGGCTATTTACCTAGTGTGGCACTAATTGATAAATCTGCGGGCGCTTCGAGCCGACCACGAAAGCGTAAATACACAACTGTTGACCCAATTATCGTCAAAGCCCCACTACAGGCCACGGCCTCCCTAGGACCAAGAA
>JBILFD010000026.1:0-8075 GCA_044351765.1 Candidatus Nanopelagicaceae bacterium
CTGGTTACATTGATGCCGGAGAGTTCAACAGTTTTGGATATTGGAAGTGGGGCTGGACTTCCGGGGATAGTTATTGGATTGGCCCGGCCAGATTTGCAGATCACTTTGCTGGAACCTTTGGAGCGTCGAGCTAACTTCCTCTTAGAAGTTATCGCCCAACTTGGATTAACCAATCTTGAGGTAGTTCGCGGCCGGGCAGAGCAGCACAAGCCGCGGTATCAAATAGTCACCGCTAGGGCAGTGGCACCTTTGCCTAAGTTATTGCAGATTAGTTGGCGGTTAATTGCACCAGGGGGAAAGTTGCTCGCTTTGAAGGGGGAGAGCGCGGATAGCGAGTTGGCCGCAGCGCCCATGAGCCGTTTTAACCCGAGCAAAGCAGAGGTAATTTTGGCCTCCTACCCACTATTGCCGGAGCAACCTCCGGTGAGGGTGATTTCCATCGAAAAGGCTGGTTAACTCACCCTCGTGGATTCACGTGAAACAACTCAAGCCAAACAATCTGGCGGGAAAAAAGTAGTAGGTACCCGCAGGTTGCGCGAGCCACTTCCTAAGCCACAAGCCACCCGGATTTTCACTGTCGCAAATCAAAAAGGTGGGGTCGGCAAAACCACAACTGCGGTAAATGTGGCTGCTGCACTAGCCATGGGTGGATTAAAAGTTTTAGTTATTGATTTAGATCCGCAAGGTAATGCCAGTACTGCCCTTGGTGCAGACCGTAGTGAAGATGTTGCCGGCAGTTATGAAGTTTTAGTTGAGAATAAATCCATCGCTGAGTTAATGCAAAAAGCACCGGGATTCCCAGAACTTTATTGTTTGCCAGCGAGTGTTAATTTAGCTGGTGCCGAAATAGATTTAGTTTCACTTGACCGCCGTGAATCTCGATTAAAGGAAGCAATATTAAATTTAACAAATACCCAAAAATTTGATTACTTAATTATTGATTGTCCGCCAAGTCTTGGTTTGCTAACTATTAATGCATTGATTGCAGCTGATGAATTATTAATTCCAATTCAATGCGAGTACTACGCACTTGAAGGAGTTGCACAGTTATTAAATATTATTTCGCGAGTAACTACTGGCGCTAATCCAACATTACATATTTCAGCAATCTTGTTAACTATGTTTGATGGAAGAACTCGATTAGCAAATGATGTTGCTGCAAGTGTGCGTGAACATTTTCCGCGTGAAGTATTGCAAAGTGTAATTCCGCGAGCAGTACGTGTTTCAGAAGCACCGTCTTATGGTCAAACAGTAATGACTTATGACATGTCTTCACCCGGTGCAATTGCATACTTAAATGCTGCACGCGAAATTTGTGAAAGAGACAACCGACAGGAGATAGCAAAATGAGTACACGTAAAGGTGGATTAGGCCGTGGACTCGGAGCGTTAATTCCAACTAGTGAACCAGTGCAATTAACAAAAAGCGTTGCTGGTGTTGAAGTAGAAGTTGCAAACTTAAAAGAAGTTTTGATTTCGCAAATCTCACCAAACCCCCGTCAGCCGCGAACTGTTTTTGATGAAGAAGCTTTGAATGAACTTATTACTTCAATAAAAGAAGTAGGAATTTTGCAACCACCAGTTGTTAGAAATGTTGGTGGTGCCGGAAGTGGAAAATATGAATTAGTAATGGGCGAGCGGCGTTTTCGCGCCGCAAAAGCCGCGGGGTTAACGCAAATACCAGTGATCATTAGGCAAACTCCAGATGATCAACTTTTGCGAGAAGCGTTATTAGAAAATATTCACCGCAGCCAGTTAAATGCGCTAGAAGAAGGCGCGGCTTACAGTCAACTACTTACTGATTTTAATTACACCCATGATGAATTAGCACTTCGGATCGGTCGTTCGAGGCCACACATTTCAAACACTTTACGACTTTTGCAACTTCCTCCAACAGTCCAGCGACGAGTAGCTGCCGGAGTTCTATCAGCAGGACACGCGAGAGCATTGCTATCGCTAGAAGGCGAAGCAGCGATGGAGAAGTTAGCGGCACGAATAGTTGCAGAAGGATTAAGTGTTAGGGCAACTGAAGAAATTGTTTCGATGGGAAGCAAAACAAATAAACCTGCAAAGAGTAAGAAAGCCAAACATCGCAATGTGGAATTAGAAGAGATTGCTAATCAACTAGGGGATCATCTCGACACTCGAGTAAGTGTTGAAATGGGCAGTGGTAAGAGCAATGGAAAGTTAATTATTGAGTTTGCATCGGGTGCTGATTTACAACGAATAATTAAGGAGATCAAAGGATGAAGATGGAGAATTTAACTCTTGCCACACTAGGAATTCCTAGAGTCCTAAATGCTGCGACTACATATACCCGTATCGGCGGATCACGAATGGCGCCGGAAGTATTAGCTGCCATGGTGCAAGGTGCAAGTGAATTTGTGGAGCTTGAAGAACTACATAGAGTTGCTGGGGAACGGATAGCGCAATTAACAAAAAATGAAGCCGCTTATATAACACCTGGTTGTGCTGCAGCGGTTGTTTTGTCGGTGCTTGCAATTTTGGATTTAAATAAAAGTGATACTAGAAATGAATTTATAATTGATTGCACCCACATGGTTGATTATGTGAAATCTATTGAATTCGCAGGCGGAGTAATTAAGGTGATTGGCTCAGAAGGATCACGATCTGAAGCGGAATTGATAAATGCCTTTAATGAAAAAACTGCAGGAATCTTTTTTGTACCGGGTTTAAATCGACCACCAGGAGCACTCTCAATTCAACGTACAGTTGAAATTGCTAAAGAACATAATGTTCCAGTCATTGTTGATGCAGCTGCGCAGATACCTCCAGTGAGCAACCTTTGGCATTTCACTAGAGATGCAGGCGCCGATGTTGTTTTGTTTAGTGGCGGTAAAGGTTTGCGAGGTCCACAGACGACCGGATTAATTCTAGGAAAAGTTGAAATCATTAAGGCTGCAGCCAAATTTGCTGCACCAAATACAACTAAAGCCAGATCATTGAAAGTTGGTAAAGAAGAAATCTTTGCAATCTTGAAGGCAGTAGAAATGTATGTGAACGCGGATCACGAAGAGCAAGCAAGAGTTTGGAATGCAATTTGCGATCAATGGGTTAGTGATTTTTCCGATATAAAAGGATTTAAACCTTCAAAAATGGTTTTAAATGAGGCTGGACAACCACTTCCCCGGATCAAGATTGAAATAGAGAAGGATGTTTTCGGAATGAGCGCGCGTGAACTCGCATTAAAACTGTGGGAGTCAGAACCAAGAATTGCTGTTGATCAAAGAAATGATGACCAGGAAATCTTTTTAACTCCAGAGTTGTTAACTTCAGTCGAGATTGCTTTAGTAACTGCGCGAATTATTGAGTTAGCGGGAAGTTAATTTAGCTGCGCCATTTGATCGGCGATCAATCTCTTCTTTAACTACGCCAGCAAGGGCTTTTACGCCTTGTCGGATCCGCTCAGGGGTTGGATGGCAGTATGAAAGACGCATCTGCCAACTTCCAAAACCATCAGCATAAAAAGCAGTCCCTGGAACATAAGCAACTTTTGCAGCGATGGCACGCGGAACTAATACTTTGGTATCAATTTCTGGGGGCAAGGTAACCCAAACATAGAAACCACCTTTAGGACGAGTCCATGTTGCTGTTACTGGGAAGAATTCATCCAAAGATTCCAACATTGCATCACGGCGGTCTCGGTACAAATCGCAGAAAGATGCAATTTGATCTCTCCAAGGTTCATTAGCCAAATAACCAGAGATTGTTAACTGAGCGAAATTTGATGGGCACAAAACCGAAGATTCATTTGCGATTACTAATTTTTCTTTAACAGCTTGTGGAACTAGAGCCCAGCCAACTCGAAGTCCGGGAGCAATAGTTTTAGAAAAAGACCCCAAATAAATTACATTTTCAGAATCTTCTGCTCGCATTGCATTTGGTGTCGGACCATCAAAACCAAGTAAGCCATAAGGGTTATCTTCGACCACAAAAATTTCAGCATCCCGGCAAATTTCAAGAATTTCTGTTCTGCGTGCTGCGGGCATTGTTACACCGGAAGGATTTTGGAAATTTGGTATTAAGTAAATAAATTTAATTTTACGTTTTGCTTCACGAACAGTTTTGATCGCTTCTCTTAGGGCTTCAGGAATCAAACCTTTATCATCCATAGCAATATGAACAACATTCGCTTGGTATTGAGCAAAAACACCAAGTGCTCCAACGTAAGAAGGGGCTTCAGCCAGAATCACATCACCTGGATCAATAAATATTCGAGTGATTAGATCTAGGGCTTGCTGTGATCCGGTGGTAACAACGATGTCGTCGCCTTTTGCTCGAATTCCTTCGAGTGCCATGATTTCGCAAATTTGCTCACGCAACTTTGGATGACCTTGTCCGCTGCCGTACTGCAAAGCCTCAGTGCCATTTTCTAAAACTAATTTTTGAACCACACTTGCCATTACATCCATTGGAAGCGCAGAGAGATTAGGCATTCCACCAGCGAGTGAAACAATTTCCGGACGAGAGGCCACTGCAAAAAGCGAGCGGATCTCACTAGGCAACATCAAAGCTGCACGGGAGGCGTAACGGGCGGTTAAGTTTTCCTCGTTTTTCGGAATTAATGAACTCAAACCACTCGCCCCCTTCAAATTAATGTGAAGGACAATCATCTCATAGAGATAGGTATGGAGGGTTTCTGTAATTACTTGCTCTACTTACTCTATTTACGGAGCCCAGCTCGCTTCAAATCCTCAACTCGTAAAGTTCCAGTCAGTGCATCTTCTTCGGCGGCTAAATACAGTCGCTGTACCGCCACAACCAAGGCTTCGGCCAAAGACTGCCTAAAAGAAGATCTGGCCAATCTTTGCGCATCCCCTTCATTGCTTAAATATCCCAAATCAATTCGAACTGACGGTGCTTTTGTTAATCTCAATATTTCCCAACTTTTGCCGTGGGTATGACAATTCAATAAATCAGTACGTGCGCAAATTTCACGCTGCGCCAAAAGTGCGAAACGTTCACCAACAACGGAATGGATTTCATGTGTGGCATTTCCGTAATAGTAAGTGGCGACACCGTGTGCATTTGTAGAAGAACTGCTATCTAAATGCAAAGAAATTAGTAAGTCGCAATTAACTTTATTTGCAAAATTAATTCGATCTAATTCACTTGGATTATTATCTTTTCCTCGGGTCATAAATACTTTTACACCTAATGCGCTTAATCTTCCTTCTAATCTTTTTGCAACATCATAAGTAATTTGGGCTTCATTGAGTCCAAATGCTTGAGCACCAAGAAAATCTCCACCAAAACTTGCGTCAATCGCAATTACTTTCCCAGCTAATGCGGGACCACGCTGGTGAATCAAATACGTATCTCGCAAAGAACTAGCAAGACCACCTTTAACAGTTCCAGTTAATCTAATTAGCGCAGTAAATGTTGCAGGGCCGCATACCCCATCAGCCGGAAGACCAACTGATTTTTGAAATTCGATTACAGCACCTTCAGTTAAAACTCCATAAATGCCATCTACTCGCCCAGATGAAAATCCCATTTCATTTAAACGATTTTGCAGAGTCGCAATGTCATCTCCACGAATTAATGCACCAGGAATGTATGAAAGATTTCGATCTCCGAGTCGCCATCGTGCTTCTTCAAGTGCGAGGTATATATCTCGAGTTAATTTTCCAGTTGCGGTTAATCCACGACTTTGCTGAAACGCCCGCAATGCCTCTACAACTTCTTTTGTAAAGGCAACTTCTGGTGAATTTAGTAATCCAAGGCGCGATAAAGATGTAATTGTTTCAGTGACAATTGCACCGACATCTCCAACCTTGGCTAACTCTTCCACGAGTTAAATAAAGCCTTCGAGTTCCTTCATGATTGCAGGCTTTGGACGTGCACCAACAATAGTTTTTACAATTTCACCATTAACAAAGAGGTTCATCGTTGGAATAGATGTAATTCCGTACTTGATGGCGATTGCTGATTCTTCATCAGTATTCAATTTAACAATTTTTATTTTTCCGCTTTGCTCATTAGCAATCTCTTCCAAAATTGGACCCACTGCACGGCATGGCCCACACCATTCAGCCCAAAAATCTACAAGTACCGGTGTTGTGCTTTTCAGAACTTCAGCATCAAAGTTAGCTGTCGTTACTGGTGTTGTTGCTCCCATTAGCTTCTCTCTCTATTTGATTTAACTTAGGTTAAAAACTTTAGTGCCCAGATAAGAATCTTTCAGCATCCAGCGCCGCAGCACATCCTGAACCAGCGGCAGTAATCGCTTGTCGATAAGTGTGGTCCACAAGATCTCCACATGCAAAAACACCTTCAAGATTTGTTTTAGTGCTGCCCTGTCCCACTTTTACATACCCTTCATCATCAAGGCTGACTTGCCCCTTAACGAGTTCACTACGCGGGTCGTGTCCAATCGCTACAAATAATCCGGTGGCATCTAGAACACTCAAATCACCGGAAACAGTGTTTCGGATAGATAAGCCGCTAACTTTATCTTCACCAAGCACATCGACCACTTCGCTGTTCCATAAAAATTCAATTTTAGAGTTTGCTTGCGCGCGCTCAACCATAATTTTTGATGCTTTAAGGCTATCGCGGCGATGAATCAGAGTTACCTTGTCGGCAAATTTTGTTAAAAAGTTTGCTTCCTCCATCGCTGAGTCTCCACCACCCACGACTGCAATATTTTGGTTACGGAAGAAAAATCCATCGCAAGTTGCACACCATGAAACTCCACGGCCCGATAAACGTTTTTCATTTGTTAAGCCGATCTCACGATAGGCAGAACCCATTGCGAGAATGACTGCCTTAGCTTCAATTTTTCGGCCGGTTCCATCAATCAAAACTTTTACTTTAGATTTCAAATCCATCTCAACAATGTCATCTGTAATTAACTCTGCCTCAAAACGCAAAGCTTGCTTTCGCATTGCATCCATTAAATCTGGACCCATGATGCCTTCAGCAAAACCTGGAAAGTTTTCTACCTCAGTAGTGTTCATCAGCGCACCACCGGCAGTCACAGAGCCTTCATAAATCAATGGATTTAATTGTGCACGTGCAGCATAAATAGCGGCGGTGTACCCGGCGGGTCCTGAACCTACAATTACTAAATTTCGCAATTTAATCGCATCACTTTCTCTACTTAAGATAACGTTAATCCTAATCCTGAATATTCCAATAAATCAGAAAATCCCTAATTTCGCCCTAGGCGCCTAATTACTTGAATTCTGAGTGAATTTATCTCATTTACTTTGAGCAGGGAGCCAAAGAGCAGATACAAAGCCCCCATTGCTGATCCAGCAAGTGTCAAATTAAATCCAACCACGATTAAGCTCGTGCCAAATTTTTGTTCAATTACAAAATATAGAGCGAATGCAGGTGCGCCGGCTAAAAGCGCAATAAAAGTTAGGCGAAGGTGGGATTTTAATAAGGAGGCGTAATGAAAAGAACCAACTTTTTTCCCAAGTGATTTCAAAGTTATTACTGTGCCCAGCAAATTTCCTAAGCCAAGGGCCACCGCAAGACCCACTGTTACCCATTTAAGCGGAAGCACCTCACCAGAAATTATGCAAAGCAGTATTGATAGAGCGGTGCTTGCAAAATTAATTAATACTGGGGTGCGAGTATCTTCAAAAGCATAAAACCCACGCAATAAAAGTAATTGTGCACTGTATGGAACTAACCCAAGTGAAAAGCCAGCCAAAACTAATCCAATTTGAGCCGAGTCAGCGCGAGTGCTACCAGAGAAGAGCAAAGTCGCTATTGCTGTGCCAAAAAATAAAAATGCAATTGCGCTAGGAACTGTTGCTACAGCTACATTTGTAAGAGATTTTTCTAATTCATTACGCACTTTAGCTTTTTCATTATTTGCAGCAAAACGAGAGATGCGCGGAAGCAATGCAGTAATTACCGAAACCGTAATAATCGAATGCGGAAGGATAAAAACAAAATAAGCATAGCTATATGGAGTGAAACCAACTCCAGTGGTTAGCCCAGCAATTTTTGCCGCAGCTGAAGTTGCAGTAGCCACATTCACTACTACTAGATATCCGATTTGATTAATGAAAACAAAAAGCAAGGTCCAGGCACCTA
>JBILFD010000027.1:0-7958 GCA_044351765.1 Candidatus Nanopelagicaceae bacterium
ATCCAACTCTAACTGTTCAGCATCAACAATTTTGCTGGCAACGGCAGCCATTGTGGTAATTGCAACAGTTGGCGTTAATTCTTGTGAAGTAATTTGAGTGGTGAGAAGTTGCGTATCGTCTTGATCTTCATCTTCCTCAAATTCAATTTCTTCCTCTTCTTCTGACTCTTCTAATTCCCCTGTCTCATCAGCCTCAGGTGCGCCAATTACTGGTGAATCAAATGGTGCATTCTCGCTGATTTCAAAAGCTTCCTCTTCGCGTCTAGCCCGTCGATCTTCAATCATTCCTTGCGCACCACTGAATAACTCGCGCACTCGACTAATCACTTCACTGAATGGAGTAGCAGTAGTTACTAAAAGGCCAAAGAAAATAATTAACAACAGGATTGGAGTAGCAATCCAGTAAGTCAGAAGTAAAACTAATGGAGTTGATATTGCATAACCTAGCCATCCACCGCCAGAGCGCATATCTGTTGCGCCATCTGCAAAAGTAGGAGAGCCAGCAATTATATGAATTAATCCACCAACACCAATTAAAGTAATAACCAATCCAATTGTCACTCGACCAGTTGATGCACTTTCATTAGGAGTGCGCAGCAAGCGAACACCCATGTAAGTTAAAAATACTGGAGTTAGAATTGCTAAGCGACCAAATCCACCCGCAAGTAATGAGTGAATACTGTTTCCCAAGATATTGTCTAAGTGCATCCAGACGCCAGATATGCTGATTAGCGCTAAAACAATAAGTAATAAACCAATTCCATCCCGACGATGTGCGGGATCTAGCTCTTTTGCTCCCCTAAAAACAAAACGGATTGCCCCGCCTAAAGCATGCGCAATAAACATCCAAAAGCGGCTGAGAATGCCACTAGTTTTTCGCACGCCTTTTTTTGCATTTTTACCACGGGAAGCCATATTCGCAGGGTAATTCCTCGCCCGTAATTAATCGCACAGGCGCGCCGATTTTAGACCTCGATGACAAGCGGCAAAATCATTGGCCGGCGACGATGTTGGCCGCCAACCCATTTACCTACTACACGTCTAACTACTTGAGAAAGTTGATGTGATCCACTCACTCCGGAGCTAACTGCATCTTGTAACTCCAAAACAATTTTGTCGCGTACTTGATCAAATAAAGTTTCATCTTCCACAAATCCGCGCGCATGAATATCTGGACCTGCAACAATTTTTCCAGTTTGTGCATCTATGACAACTACAACTGAAATAAACCCTTCTTCACCAAGAATTCTTCGATCCTTTAGGGATGCTTCTGATATGTCACCAACACTTGTTCCATCAACATAAACATATCCACAAGGAACAGAACCTACGATTGCAGCTTTACCTTTTGATAAATCTACGACTACTCCATCTTCAGCGATGATCACATTCTCAGAGCGAACTCCCGAAGATTTTGCGATTGCACCATTTGCGCGAAGGTGACGCCATTCGCCATGAATTGGCATTACATAAGTTGGTTTTACAATGTTGTAGCAATAAAGCAATTCACCGGCAGCAGCGTGACCTGATACATGTACTAGTGCATTTGATTTATGTACTACTCGTGCGCCCAATCTGATCAATTCATTTATAACACGGTAAACAGCATTTTCATTTCCAGGAATAAGTGAAGATGCCAAAATTACGGTATCCCCCGGTCCAACTTTGATGTTGTGATCCCCATGCGCCATTCTTGATAGGGCAGCAAGAGGTTCGCCTTGTGATCCGGTACAAATCAAAACCACATTCTCGCCGAGTGAATCTAAATCTTTTCCATCAACAATTGCATTTGGTGGCATATGCAAGTAGCCAAGTTCCTCAGCCACTCCCATATTGCGAACCATTGATCTTCCGATGTAAGCGACCTTGCGATCATGACTTACCGCAGTATCGATTATTTGTTGAATTCGATGAATATGCGAAGCAAAAGAAGCGACAATGATTCGGCGGTCAGTACCATTAAAGATTCGATCAAGAACTGGCATGATTTCGCGCTCGCTAGTTACAAATCCTGGAACATCAGCATTAGTGGAATCAACTAGAAAAAGATCAACACCTTTTTCGCCCAATCTGGCGAAGGTCCGTAAATCAGTTAACCGGCCATCAAGTGGCAACTGATCCATTTTGAAATCACCAGTATGTAAAACAGTTCCAGCAGTAGTTGTAATTGCAATTGCAAAAGCATCTGGAATCGAATGATTCACCGCAATAAATTCACATTCAAAAGGACCGTACTTTTGAACTTCACCAGCGACTACTTCACGACTTACTGCGGTGATGCGGTGTTCTTTTAATTTGCCGTTTATAAAAGCTAAAGTTAATTTGGAACCAATTACCGGAATATCTGCGCGTTCGCGAAGCAGGTAAGGAACTGCGCCAATATGGTCTTCATGTCCGTGTGTTAACAAAATTGCTACAACATCATCTAGGCGATCTCTGATGTAAGAGAAATCAGGAAGAATTAAATCAATTCCTGGTTGGCTCTCTTCTGGGAATAAAACTCCACAGTCAACAATTAATAGTTGGCCATGTGATTCAAATACGGTCATGTTGCGACCGATTTCACCTAATCCACCGAGTGCGACAATTCGCATATCTCCGGTTGCAAGTTGTGGAGGTGAAGTTAATTCAGGATGTGGATGACTCATTATTTAATTGATACCCCTCCAGCGCGTAGATCTTCGCGTAATTGCGTGATCTGCTCTGGAGTTGCATCTACAAGCGGAAGTCGACAGTACCCACCAGGAAGACCCAGTAAATTAAGTGCAGCTTTAGTAAGAATTGCACCTTGTGTTCGAAAAGTTCCCGTGTAAATTGGAAGCAACTCTTGATGAATTGCTAACGCAGTTTTTGCATCTCCAGCAAACCATGAATCTAATAACAATCTCAAACGATGACCAATAGTGTGGCCACAAACAGAAACAACTCCTACTGCTCCAACAGAAAGTAAAGGAAGATTTAAAATATCATCCCCTGAATAAACTGGAATACCGCAACGCTTAATCACCCATGAAGTCGCTGCAACATCTCCCTTTGCATCTTTTAACGCAACAATATTTGGATGTTCATATAACTTAACAATGGAATCACTTTCAATTTGAATTCCAGTGCGGTGTGGAATGTCGTACATCATTAAAGGTAAATCAGTTGCATCGGCAATTGCTTTGAAGTGCGCGATGATTCCGGCTTGTGGTGGTTTGTTGTAATAAGGAGTAACAACTAGAACTCCATCAGCACCAGCCGCTTTTGCTTCTTGTGCTTGTTCAATGCTGTGTGAAGTTTCATTATTTCCAGCACCAGAAATAATCTGCACTCGACCTGCAGAGACTTTCTTTACAACTTTAATTATTTCTACTTTTTCAGCATCACTGGTCGTTGGTGCTTCTCCAGTTGTTCCATTCAAAACAATTGCATCGTGACCAGAAGCAATTAAATGCTCAGCAAGTTTTTCTACGCCAGGCCAATCAATTGCTAGATCCTTTGTAAATGGGGTGACCATCGCCGTTATTAGGCGTCCGAAAGGCTGTTGGGTCTCCATACGGCAAGGTTACCGCTTTGGCCTACTACGGGGCTACTCGGCCAGATTTCTCAAAGGCGGCGTAAGTTATTGGCATCAACCGAGCAAATTCATGCTCCATTTTCTCGGCGACCATTTCGATCTCTCGTTGTGGGTAACTTGGAAAATGTGAGCCTTCGCGAGTGGTTCGTAGCGATAAGAAATTCATCAATGCACGCGCATTCATCGTTACATACATTGAAGAGAACAATCCAACCGGTAGAACACTTCTTGCTAATTCACGGGCGATACCAGCATTTAGCATCTCTTGATAAGCCTCATACGCTGACAAGTAAGCGCGCTTCATCGCAGCGATTGTAATTTCATATTGTGCATCGCTGCCATCTTCGTATGTGTATGCACCAGCTTTACCAACCTGAATTAATTTTCGCTCTTTACTTGGAACATAAAAAATGGGACGCAATTCACGATAACGCCCACTTTCTTCGTTGTATGAAGCAATGCGATGGCGCATAAATTCACGAAAAACAAATATTGGCGCTGATACAAAGAAAGTCATCGAAGTATGCTCAAATGGAGTGCCATGACGCTCACGCGCTAAGAAATTAATTAATCCTGCAGAGCGCTCAGGGTCTTGGCCAATCTCATCTAATGATGTTTCACCGGATGTCGATACGCGGGCAGCCCAAATAACATCGGCATCACTCGCACTGTGTTTAACAAGTTCAACAGTGACATCTTCTAGAAATATTGGTTCATTTTTCGCATCCATAAGTACGACCCTACCCTCCGATAGGGCAAGATACGTGTGTGTCACGCGCCATACTCCGGGATTCTCTTAGCGTTGCCCTAACTGTTGGCGTATATGGAATCGCCTTTGGCGCTGCTGCAGTTGAGGCAGACCTTTCAGTACTGCAAGCATGCGTGTTGTCTCTTTTAGCTTTTACTGGCGCATCACAGTTTGCCGTGGTGGGAGTCCTGGGCGCCGGAGGAAGTGCGCTCAGTGCCATAACTGCGGCATCGCTGCTCGGAGTACGTAACTCTTTCTATGGATTAAGAATGGCGCCCATTTTGCAGGTTCGTGGCGTAAAAAGATTGGCAGCAGCACAAATAACTATTGATGAATCAACAGCGGTCTCAGTAGCCCAAGAAGATAAAGGCCTTGACGCAATGCGACTTGGGTTTTGGGCAACAGGTATTGGGGTTTACATATTTTGGAATCTATTTACATTTCTTGGTGCCCTAGGTGCAACAGCCCTCGGTGACCCAGCCGCTTGGGGGTTAGATGCTGCAGTACCTGCAGCATTCTTAGGTCTGCTTTGGCCTCGTTTGATTTCCAGGAACGCTCGGATTGTCGCCTTGTTAAGCATCTTCATGTGTACTTTGTTAATTCCATTTGCGCCAGCAGGTGTACCCGTTATTGCTTGCGCTCTAATCCCATTCATTTTCGCCTTTGTAGGTGATCGTAAATGATTTGGACTGCAATTATCGCAACCAGCGTTATTGTCTTTGCATTGAAATATTTAGGACAGGCAGTTCCGGCTGCTTGGTTAGAAAATGCCCGAATCCAGAAATTTGCGCTGTATCTGCCGACTGCGCTTTTGGCAGCATTAGTTGCCGTGCAGAGTCTAGGAAGTGAAAAGAATATTGTTTTCGACGCCAGATCGATTGGAGTTCTAGTTGCTGCAGTGGCGCTCTTTTTTAAAGCACCATTTCCAGTAGTCGTACTTTTAGCTGCTCTAACCTCAGCAGGGATTCATCAACTTTAAATTAAATTTAAAGATTCCAACTTCGCGGTCAAGTCTGCATCACTTGGTTCAGTCAAATGTGTTCCGTCATCAAAGACAATAACTGGAATTGATTGCATTCCACCATTTATTTCACGCACCTTATCGGCAGCGGTTAAATCGCTTTCCACATCAATCAGTTTGTATTCAATATTTAACTTGGCTAACAATCTTTTTGAACGGCGACAATCTCCACACCAATCAGCTGAATAAACGGTAATCATTTTTACTGCTCCTTAATCTAGATTTAAGAAATGCTCGAGGCCGTAAGTTAATCCTGGATGACGACCAACTTCACGAACTGCAACTAATACGCCAGGCATAAATCCACTTCGATCTAATGAATCATGACGAATAGTCAAAGTTTCACCTTGCGCACCAAAAATAACTTCTTGATGAGCAACTAATCCGCGGGCTCTAATTGAGTGAATGTGAATCCCGGCAACCTGGCTGCCTCTTGCACCGTCAAGTGCTGTAGCAGTGGCATCTGGCATTACTGGAAGTCCAGCAGATTTACGGGCATCCCCCATTAACTCTGCAGTGCGAGCGGCTGTGCCACTCGGAGCATCGACTTTATTTGGATGATGCAACTCAATAATTTCTGCAGATTCAAAGTATTTAGCTGCTTTCGCAGCAAATTGCATCATTAGTACTGCGCCTAAACCAAAATTAGGAGCGACCAATACGCCAACTTTTGGATTAGCTGCTAACAACTTATTTAATTGCGCTAACTTCTCATCATTGAATCCAGTGGTGCCAACAACGCAATGAATTCCATTTTTGATGGCGAAATCTAGATTGCCCATCACTGAATCTGGTTGAGTGAAATCAATAACGACTTCTGCGTTATTTTTTGTGAGCAAATCAAGTGAATCACCAAGATCAATTTGTGCTACGCATTCGAGGTCGTCGGTAGTAGAAATAGCAGTTAGAACAGCTTGACCCATCTTGCCTTTTGAGCCCAAGACACCAACGCGGATTTTTGCGGCCATTACGCGACCACCGCACTTCTAAACAAAGTATCTTTTTTGAATGGACCAACAACAGCAAGTGTTGGTTGTTGAGTTAGCAACTCTTTGGAAATCGCAAACAAACTCTCACGTGTAACGCTGGCTACCTCTGCCAATACCTGGTCCATACTCATAATTTCACCATAAACCAGCTCACTCTTGCCGATTCGCACCATTCTTGAACCGGTGTCCTCTTGTCCGAGCACTAAAGAGCCGCGGACTTGGCCTTTTGCGCGCTCAACTTCTTGCTCTGAGAGGCCATTTGCCACCACATCAGCCATAACTTCACGGAAAATTGCGGCTACTTCAACTGCCTTATCTGGATTACATCCGGCATAAAAAGAAAGTGTTCCGGCTCCGGCAAAGTGCTGCGAAGATGAGTAAACCGAATAGGCCAATCCACGTTTTTCGCGAATCTCTTGGAAAAGTCGTGAAGACATTCCCCCACCAAGTGCAGAGTTTAAAACTGCAACAGCAAATCTGCGTGGATCATTGCGATCAACCGAAGGAACTCCAAGCAATAAGTTTGCTTGTTCGATTTTCTTGTAAATGATTCCGATCTCACCTTGTCCAGCTATTTTTGCGGTCGCACTGGTGCGAATATTTGCAGGTTGAGCTTTAGTGCTTAAGAAATCACCCATGGCCTTTTTAACAAGTTCAACTACATCGTCATGTTTAACATTTCCGGCGACGGCAATTACTAAATTTTCTGGTTGGTAACGCTTCTTGTAATAATTGTTTACTGAAGTACGTGACATATCTGTAATTGATTGCACGGTGCCTAGAATTGGACGACCTACTGGAGTGTCTCCGTATAGAACATCAGAAAAAAGATCGTGGATTAAATCTCCGGGATCATCATCACGCATTGAAATCTCTTCAAGAACAACATTTCGCTCAGCATCTACATCGGCGCTCTTGACGATAGATGAGGTGATCATGTCGCAGATGACATCACTTGCTAATTCAATATCAGTATCGATTACCCGCGCATAAAAACAGGTGTACTCCTTGCTGGTGAAGGCGTTCATCTCGCCACCAACTGCATCTATCGCTGATGAAATATCTAAAGCGGTGCGCTTGGTGGTTCCTTTGAAAAGTAAATGCTCTAGAAAGTGTGAAGCTCCCGCGACAGATGGGGATTCGTCGCGGGAGCCTACATTGGCCCAGATTCCAAATGATGCGCTGCGTACTGTCGTAACTTCTTCAGTGACGATCCGAAGACCGCTAGGAAGAATTGTGCGACGAGTAGTTTCAGACGCCATTTGGTTATTTATTACTTGGCAGTTTCAGATTCGGCAAGAACAGGCTCTAGTGAGAGCTTGCCTTGTGGATCTACTTCGCCGATCTTTACATCAATCTTGTCGCCAACCTTCATTACATCTTCAAGGTTTTCGATGCGCTTTCCACCATGCATCTTGCGAATCTGCGAGATGTGGAGCAAGCCATCTTTACCTGGGTAGAGAGTAATAAATGCACCGAAGTTTGCGATCTTTACAACAGTTCCGTTGTACTGCTCGCCAACTGATGGGATGTGTGGGTTGGTAATCGCCATGATCTGAGCTTTTGCAGCTTCTGCTGCACTTCCCTCAGTTGCACCAATATAAATAGTGCCATCATCTTCGATTGAAATATCTGCACCGG
>JBILFD010000028.1:0-7883 GCA_044351765.1 Candidatus Nanopelagicaceae bacterium
TGTTGTAATCCCCCATTAGTGGTGTCGCAATCGAAAGCAAGATGCCTCCAGGGCCGGCGATAGTAAGTTCGACTACAGATTTACTAGAACTGCTTGGGTCGGCCAAAGAGGAATCGATAATTCTCCAATTAGCTTTTTGATCGTGAGTAGATATTGAAATTTTCTCAATCTCTGTTTCTTCAAATAAACGTTTGCCCCAAGAATCATCAATGTTGATAATCGCCTTCTCTGAAAATCCATATTTAAAAAGACGACTTTTTGCTTGATAGTAATTTTCCATAGTTTTATGAAAATCTAAATGATCATGACTTAAATTTGTAAATGCCACAACCGAAAATCTTGTTCCCTCAACTCTGTTTAGGGAAAGTGCATGGCTGGAAACTTCCATAACAACATTTAGGTTATGTCTTTCACGCATAATCGCAAATATTGATTGTAATTCTGGGGCTTCTGGAGTTGTTCTCTTATTTGGAAAAATTTCATCGCCGATACGCGTTTCAATTGTCCCAATCAAGCCAGAATTTCTATTATTAAAATCCCAAATTTGTTGTAGTAAATATGAGGTTGTTGTTTTGCCGTTGGTCCCAGTTATTCCAAATACGTTTATTGCGCTTGAAGGATTTCTATAGAATTTATCAGCAATAACGCCAACCCATAATCTTGGTTCATTTACACGAAGTACGGGAATGTCAGCGGTAACAATTGCTGACAAATCAGTTAGAACTGCAATCGCTCCATTTGCAACTGCTGAGTCAATAAACTTGGAACCATGAGAGTTTGCTCCTGGGAGAGCAACAAATAAATCACCTTGAATGACATCATTTGAATCAAGTGTAATTCCTGTTATTGATAGATTATTTCTTTCGAGATTAGCATCCGATGTTCCAACCAAAGTTGCTATTTCACTCAATGAAAGTGAGTATTCGGAAAGTAAGTTAGATCGCATTGTAATTCTTAATCCTTGACTTCTGCCGCTGCCGTTATTTTTTCACGCTTTTTGAGAGTCGCAGCATCTAATGGATAAGGCTCATTTAATTTACCTGAAGGTGCGATTTGATAACTCTTGAGGGCATATGAGATAACTTCTTTGAATACCGGGCCACCTAAATATCCACCCCAATGAATTCCTTTTGGATCCTGGATCGTAATGCTCATAACGAAGCGGGGTTTTTCAGCTGGTGCAAACCCAATGAATGAAGCTGTATATCCGCTGTAACAACGGCACTTGTCATTAAATCTGTTAGCAGTTCCAGTTTTTCCTGCAACTCTATACCCGGGGATCTGAGCGCTTGGCGCAGTTCCACCTTCTGCTACAACACTTTCCATCATCAAACTTAAAGTTTTTGCGACTTCTTTATCAACAACTCTCACACCGGAGTCATTTGCTTTTGGTGTGTAATGCCCATTTTGATTACTTGTTCCTGCGACTATATGAGGAACCGCACGAACTCCCTCATTTGCGATAGTTGCGAAAACACTTGTGGCTTGAATGGTGGTCAGTGAATAACCTTGACCAAATGCCACAGTTGGCGCTGTAGATCTTGACCATTTGTCCACTTTGCTAAAAATTCCAGGAGTTTCTCCTGGTAATCCCATATTCACGCGTTGCCCAATGCCAAATTTTGTTAAGTATGAATAGAGCGTATTTTCACTCATCTTCTCGCCAATTTTAATTGTTCCAACGTTGCTTGACTTAGCCAATATTCCAGTTGATGTTAACTTCCATTTTGGATGTGGCTCATGGTCGTTGAAGATTCGATCTGCTCTTTTGATTTTATCTGGAATCTGAAAAACGGTTGTAGGTTCGATTAACTTCTCCTGTAATGCTGCGGCGAATGTCATAACTTTTCCAGTTGAACCTGGTTCGTATGCTTCTTCTACCGCTGGGATCTTTAACAGATTTGACTTTGTTATGTTAAATTTATTTGGATCAAAGGTTGGGGCTGTAGCTAATGCCAGAATTTCACCAGTAGTCGGATCCATTAACACGGCGGTTATTGATTGTGCGCGAGTTTTCTTCGCAACACTTGCTATTGCATTCTCAGTTATCCATTGCAAATCTCTATCAATAGTTAGACGGATATTTGTGCCAGCCTTTGCTGGAATTAGCGATTGCCTTGCTGAAGGAATTGAAGGGCCTTTTCCACTTGAATAACTCAACACCCCATCTGTGCCACTCAACAAAGAGTTCATCGATGCTTCTATTCCACCGCCACCTACGCCCTCTGAATTCACAAATCCCAAAGTATTTGCTGAAAGAGTTTTACCTGGATAATCTCTTTTGAATCCACGTTCTGTAAAGAATCCACCAATTCGCTCTGACATTGGTTTGCCCGAATTGTTCAGTGCAATCACTTCTTTAATTTTTAGCCACTGCGCAGGAGTAATATCTTTGGCTATATAAACAAATTTCCGAGTGCCTGTTAATCTATTTTGAATAGCAGAAGTAGAAGCATTGATAATTGGGGCTACTAATTTTGCAGTCACTTTAGGATCACCAATTAGATTTTGATCCACAACTAGATCTAGGGCATCGATGCTGCGTGCCAAAACATTTCCATTTCGGTCTGTAATCTCACCGCGAGGTGCAGGTAAATCTACGGTTTGATTCAACTCACGTGCAGCTTGGCGTGCTCGGTCCTCTGCATTTACTGCTTGGACAAAGACCAATCTAACAAAGAAAGATAAGAAGATAACAAGAACTAGAAAAAATGAGATTCGCAATCTGCCTTGTGCCATACGAAGTGGACTCATTCTTTAGCACCTTTGTCTTTGGCGATTACTTCATTTACTTTTGGTTGATTCAAAATTAAGAATTCAGGATTTCCGCTCGGAACCATTCCCAGCTGTCGTGCCTTTTTTGCTAGCGAGTCTGGCGATGAAATGCGGGCTAAATTTTGGGAATTTGCTTCTTCGAGATCAGCCAAGTGAATTGCTTCAAATTTAAGCCGATGTAATTTGATGGCATCTTGATTCAAAGCCAGATTTAAACCCATGACTGAAATCAACGTAAAAATCATGGCACCGAAAATTATTGAATTGAATGCTGCTTTAGTTACCGACTTTCCTTCACTTGGTCTGAGATCTGCGACAAGACGTAATACCGGATCTGGCAATCTCTGAAGACGTGGAAGTGAATTGGGTGAAAGTTTGCGTGCTGGTGAACTCTTAAGAGCGGTTATCGCCATTAGGCAGCCACGCCCCCTACTTTTTCAATAGCGCGCAAACGCACTGATGTCGCACGTGGGTTTTCAGAAATTTCGAGCTCTGACGCACTTTCGCTTTGTCTTGTTAGTAATCGATAATTGGCTGGCGTTGGCTCAATTGGCAATCCATGAGGGACTGATGTTGTAGAAACTGCAGTGAAGGCTCGCTTAACAATTCGGTCTTCTAGCGAATGATAAGAAAGCACAACCATGCGTCCGTTTTGATTTAAAATACTTAAAGCTGCAGGAATTGCTCGTTCAAGAATTGAAATTTCATCATTTATGAAAATCCGCAATGCCTGGAAACTCCGTTTGGCAGGATGTCCGCCTGTTCTGCGAGTTGCCGCAGGAATGCTTTCGCGAATTACTTCAGCCAAACGACTTGAGTTTGTAAATAACTCGACTTCACGTTCCTTGATGATTCGATCCGCAATTCGAGATGCAAATCTTTCTTCACCGTACTCACGGAAAATTCGTGCTAATTCTTTTCCGCCGAAAGTGTTTACAACTTCAGCAGCCGTTACTCCATCTGTGGAATCCATCCGCATATCTAGCGGAGCATCTTGTGCGTAAGCGAATCCACGCTCTGGCTCATCAAGTTGCATTGATGAAACCCCTAGATCAAAAAGAATTCCGTCAACACCACTAAAACCAGCAGCAGCAATAACTTGTGGCATTTGATCATAGATTGCGTGGACAAGCGTGATCCGCCCATCGAATTCAGCCAAGCGAGATTTAGCGTGATCAATTGCGGTTAGATCGCGATCGATTCCAATTAAATGAAGATTTGGAAATTGAGAAAGCAATTCATATGAATGGCCGCCAGCACCAAGTGTTGCATCAACAACTAATGCATTATTTTTTGTTAGCGCAGGAGAAAGCAGAGCAAGTGATCGCTCAAGTAATACTGGCTGATGTAACACTGCACTCCCCTCTTTCTGGTCTTACTAAAATTCCCTTGATCTACCAGCTCGAAACTTTGGACACCGCCGCCGGACGGATTGATCGGCGCCGGGGAAGGGGCGTCGATGCGCTATAGATAGCCGCGGCAGTGACCGAAATTTCGAGTTAGAAAAATCCTGGGAATACCTCCTCAGATACATCTGCGAATCCCTTTTCGCGATCTGCGAGGTAGGACTCCCAAGCGGTTGCATCCCAAATCTCAACGCGAGTATTTGCGCCAATTACGACGCACTCTTTGTTGAGGTCGGCATAGGTACGAAGAGACGGGGGAATCGTCACTCGACCTTGCTTATCTGGAATCTCGTCATGTGCACCGGCAAACATCACGCGCATGTAATCGCGTGCAGATTTGGCGGTAACTGGGGCTTGGCCCATTGCTTCGGTAAGTGATGCAAACTCTTTTGCGGGCCAGACATAAAGGCACCGCTCTTGTCCTTTGGTAATTACTAGGCCGGCAGCTAATTCATCTCGGAAACGGGCCGGAAGGATTACTCGTCCTTTTTCATCGAGGCGGGGTTGGTATGTGCCTAGAAACACTGGACTCTCCCCTTCCCCACTTTTTAAAGAGGTTTAAAACTCTTTACTCAAACCAACAGCGATTGAGCACAAAATGCTGCATTAATCCCCCACTTTACTCCACTTATCTCCACTGTCAACCACCTTCCCCCCTTCAACTCCCCCTTGCCCCCCACCCCTCCAACCGGCCGATCTGGCCCGCTGGGCACTTATTGAGTTAGTGGACGAACCGCCTTGCCTCTACCGTTAGGCCATGGCCAAAAATCTGGATCCGAAGAGTTTCCGCGCACTAATGAGTGGCTGGATAACCGGAATTGCATTGGTGACCACAAAAGATGAAAAAACTGGGAGAAACATTGGAATTGTCTGTAACTCACTTACTTCGGTTTCGCTAGAACCACTTTTGATTTCGTGGTGTGTGGATAAAAAAACTAAATCATTTCCTGATTGGGAAAATGCAAAAGAGTGGAATGTACATATCTTGGCTGCAGGTCAAGAGGATTTAGTGCATAGATTTACAGCTCCGGTTGCAGACCGCTTTGCCGGTTTAGATATTTCTTTTACTGATTCTGGAATTCCGATTTTGCCAAATGTCGAGACTTACTTTACTTGTAAAACTTTTTCCAAACATGAAGCAGGTGACCACGTAATTTTGGTTGGTGAAGTAATTGATTATCAAGATTCAATCGCGCAACCTTTGACATTTTTCCGCGGTAAATTTTTACCCGGTCCACACGCTTAATTGCGTTGATCTAATAACCTGGATTGTTATCGCCGAATTGGCGTTTTTCCCAACGTTGTTCAAGTTTTGACATCAAAGAAGATTTACCACCCTTGATTTTTCTGCCGTTTTTGCCGTTTTTTCCGTCTTTCATTGAGGGCTGACGAATTCCGGTAATTAGACGATAAATACCAAACAATGCAATCACAAAACCAAGTACGCCTACTGGAATAGTTTGCGAAATCAATCCACCAAATAAAGTTACAAAGCCGATGAGCAATAATGAAACGCTAAGTAAAGTTGAACGTGATTTGCGTGTACGAGATCCAGTTAAAGTTGAAACTAAACGTGGGTCATCCTTGGCTAACTGCTCCTCCATCTGCGCAAGCAGCCGCTCTTCATGTTCTGACAGTGGCATCTCACGCCCCCTTTCGCTTAACTAACTCAACTACCCAAAAGCATAGTAGGTCAACCTGAGCCCGGCAGATCTGGGGGTTTTAGGAGTCTGGCCGGAGCTACCGCCTCGCCCCCGAAGCGATCGCGAGCAGCATCAATAGCCACCTCGACCTCGCTCCACCCTTTATCTCGCGACCCTAATTCAGGTTGGGCGGCTAACGGCTGGCCCTTCAAAGCAAGTAACCCCTCAAGGCGGATCCCAACCAATCGCACTCTCGCTCGCTCCAGATTTAGCGCAACATAGAGCGCTTTTGCCTGGCTATAAATCTCTTGTGTCGAACTGATTGGCAGAGGCAGGGTCTTGCTTCGCGTGATGGTGGTGAAATCACCAAAACGCACCTTTATGGAAATTGTGCGCGCCATAAATTGCTCATCGCGCAATCTTCTGGTTGCTCGGTCTGTAACCCGCAACAACTCTCCTAAAATTTCTTCTTGATTATCAAGATCACTGGAAAATGTTTCTTCTGCGCCAATACTTTTTTCTGGTTCGTTCAAAACTATAGATCGATAATCTCGCGCCCACGCCAATTCATAAATAGTTGATCCTGCGCTTTCACCAACAGCTCTTATTAAAGTGGTACGAGAAGTATTTGCAATATCGCCAATACTCTTTAACCCTAACTTGCTTAGAATCTCTGCGGTTTTTTCTCCCACTCCCCATAATTCATTGATTGGTAATGGGTGCAAAAAAGTTAATGTTCGATCAGGTGGGATCTCGAGTAATCCGTTTGGCTTACATCGACTCGAAGCTAATTTTGCAATTAACTTAGTACTAGCAATTCCAACTGAACAAGTAATTCCTTCTTGGCTTTCTACTTTTTGGCGAATCGCCGTTCCAATCTCACGAGGTGTTCCAAGTAAACGTTTCGCACCGGCCACATCCAGGAATGCTTCATCTACTGATATTGGCTCTACTAATGGAGTGAAGTTTCGAAAAATCTCCATAACTTTCTCAGATACCTCGCTGTATCTGCGCATATCTGGTTCAACAAAAACCGCATGAGGTGCCAATCGACGTGCTTGTCCGATTGGCATTGCTGCCCTAATTCCAAATTTACGCGCTGCGTAATTTGCTGAAGTGACAACAGATCTTGGACCAGTTCCTACAACTACAACTTTCCCACGTAACTCTGGGTTATCGCGCTCGGCAACAGATGCGAAAAATGCGTCCATATCAATATGCAAAATTGTTGCTTGTTCAGCTTCTGCATTATCCGTGTTAGAGATGGGCCGGCTCCTTTCGCATGCTTGCTTGCTTAATCAGAATACTCAAGTAAGAGCGGACTGCTTCTATATCTTCCCCGTTATCTCTCCAGATTTCGTAGATCTCGCTTAAATCCCAAGCGCAATGCGCCCTGACTGAAACCCCACGTGCTCCAGTTCTACGTAAAAAGCCATAGACCAGCAATAAATTAGAGTTGTAAATCGTGCGCGCTGAGTGAATCTGTGTGCTTTCAAAAAAAGTTGAATCGCTACAACCACTTCCGTCATCTAAACTTAAAAAAATTGTCCGTTTCCCGGAGCGAACTGGTGGAGATTGGACCGCAACTTTAACTCCAGCCAAAAAGATTCCGGTATTGCTTCTAAAATTAAGAAAATCTTTAACTCTTACAGCACCCATTTGATTTAGAAGTTTTGCGTAAAAAGAAAGTAGGTGACCGCTCACATCAAGTCCTAAAATCTCTACTTCACTTTTCACCTCTTCTGCTAATGTCATTTTAGGAAGCCCACTCGGTGTCAATGTTGGGGCATCAAAGAAAAGTGAACTTTGTGAACTCCCGATCTGTTTTCCTTTATTCCATTTTTGAATATCTGAGTAATGAAGTAAGAGATCTCTTCGGGTTAATTCACTCTCCTTATTTATCTTATATAAAAAATCAAAAGCCCCTAAGTGAATAAGACTTTCGGTCGTCTTAGTGCTTGCTCTTGCCCTAAGGTGAAAATCAGATATATCTAAGTAGGGCTGTCCTTCAACGATACTTTCAACTTCAGTAGAAGTAATTCCATGTAAATCAGAAAAC
>JBILFD010000029.1:0-7798 GCA_044351765.1 Candidatus Nanopelagicaceae bacterium
CGCATTGCTTTTTCCAATAATGGTTTTTCGCGGGTCATTGCGTCGATTGCGTTCTGAATTAAAAGGCGCACAACTAAGACAATCAATTTTTTCTCTGGGAATTGCATACCTTTTGATTTTAATTGTACTGAGTCTGAGTAGCGGGAATTTTTCGGTCTCACCAAGATGGTACCTGGCACCTATTTCAGTTATTACTCTTTTAGGAATTGCTAGTTTGACCCAGTTGCAACAACTCTCTAAAAATAATTCTTATTTTGATCAAGTTCTCCGGATACTTTTAATTGTTCTGGGAATGCTTCTTGGAATTTCATTACTTTTTTTCTCAGTCTCTTTAGCTCTTCAATTTTCAGTACTTAATAATCTGATAACGGTATTGCAGCCTGGTATTTTTGGCGGAATTCTTTTACTTATTTTGGTAATTGCCACAATCCCCAATATGGCTATTTCTGCTTTGGCCTATTTATTGGGACCGGGTTTTGCAATTGGTTCTGGAACTCTCGTTAATCCAGCAGTTCATCGAATCGGTGAGATTCCAGCTTTTCCTTTACTCGCCGCCATCCCAACTAACACAAATAAATTTATGTTCGTTGGAGTGCTGTTAGGAATTGGTGCCGGATTCACGATTGCCCTTTTAATGGAGAAAACTGAAAGAGCAGATGATTTATTGGCCCTCCCGATCGTCATTGTAATTAGTGCTCTATTTCTTGCGGCAATAAACTTCCTGAGCAATGGAACTCTGCTTGGAGAGCGTCTATCTGTCGTGGGACCTTCACTTTGGATATTTCCGCTTGTTTATTTGTTGGAAGCTGGAATCGGTGCTGGAATATTTCTAGGAATCAAAAAACTGCGGAGCAACACCGATGAATCCAATTAAATCCATAGTAGTAATGGCATCGGGCGATGGTTCAGTTGCTCAAGCAGTATTTGATGCACAATCAAAAGGGGTTCTTGCTGGTTTAATTAAGATTGAAAAAGTTATTAGTGATCAACCTGATGCGGGTGTGCTTAATCGGGCCAAACAAGCGGGAATTCCAGCAATCACATTACCGATGAAGAATTTTGCAAATCGATCAGAATGGAATCGTGCACTGATCGATGAAGTTGATGACTCAAATCCATGGTTGGTTGTTAGTGCTGGTTTTATGCGGATTCTCTCGCCAGATTTTGTAAACAAATTCCAGACCATAAACACCCATCCAGCTCTGCTGCCAGCATTCCCCGGAGCCCATGCAGTGGCAGATGCAATGGCCGCCGGCGTGGAAGTGACCGGTGCGACTGTGCATTTTGTAGATGAAGGAGTAGATACGGGTCAGATTATTAAGCAAGCAAGTGTTGAAATACACAAAGGTGATACGCAAGTAGAGTTACATGAACGGATTAAAATAGAGGAACGGAAAATTCTTGTAGAGACGATTAAAGAATTAGTCATGAAGAGTGAGGAGCAAGCATGAAGCGTCCAATTAAACGAGCACTAATAAGCGTTTACGACAAAAGTGGATTGATTGAGTTTGCGACCGAACTACACGCGCAAGGAGTTGAGATTGTTTCGACTGGTTCGACTGCAGCGACTATTTCTAATGCTGGAATCCCTGTAATTAAAGTTGAAGAGTTAACGGGATTTCCAGAATCACTCGATGGAAGAGTAAAAACATTACATCCAATTATTCACGCTGGAATTTTGGCTGATCTTAGATTGCCAGCCCATGCTGCACAGTTGGCGGATTTAAAAATAGCTCCTTTTGATTTAGTTGTAGTTAATTTGTATCCATTTGTAAAAACTGTAAAAAGTGGTGCATCAATTGATGAATGTATTGAGCAGATCGATATTGGCGGACCCAGCATGGTTCGGGGAGCCGCAAAGAATCACCCTTCAGTTGCAGTAGTGGTTTCACCAAGTCAATATCCACAAATTATTACGGCTATTGCAGAAGGTGGAACAGATGAGAAATTACGTAGACACTTTGCAATAGAGGCGTATAGAACTACAGCAAGTTATGACATTGCAGTTGCAACATGGCTCAATTCAGTTAGTGATGATCAACTCATACCTGATTGGATCGGAAACTCTTACTCTCATAGTGCAACTTTGCGTTATGGGGAGAATCCACATCAAAGTGCGGCTCTATATTTAAGTGACACAAGCGAATTAACTGGAGCCGGAGTTGCTGGAGCGATTCAATTGCACGGTAAAGAAATGTCTTACAACAATTATGTTGATTTAGAAGCTGCATGGAGAGCTGCTTATGATCATGCAGAGCCAGCAGTTGCAATTATCAAACATACAAACCCATGTGGAATCGCACTGGGCGCCAACATCGATTCGGCATACCTGAAAGCTCATGCTTGCGATCCAGTATCGGCTTTTGGTGGAGTTATTGCAGCAAATCGTGAAGTGAATGAAACTATGGCAAAAGCGGTAAGTGAAGTTTTCACGGAAGTTATTGCAGCTCCAAGTTTTACAAAAACAGCTATTGAGATTTTGAGTCAAAAACCTTCAATCCGAATTCTTACGATTGAGCCAACAGCACCACTTTTGGAGTTACGTCCAATTTTAGGTGGAGCGCTTGTCCAAAATTTTGACCGAATTGATGCTGACGGGGATTCATCTAGCAATTGGCAATTAGTTGCTGGAAAGGCTGCCTCTCCAGAGCAATTAAAAGATTTGGAATTTGCTTGGAAAGCGGTTCGTGCTGTTAAAAGCAATGCAATTTTATTAGCAAATGATTTAGCAGCAGTTGGAATAGGTATGGGACAAGTTAATCGTGTAGATAGTGCACGTTTGGCGGTTTCTCGTGCCGGGGATAGAGCAAGCGGAAGTGTCGCGGCAAGTGATGCCTTTTTCCCATTTGCTGATGGATTAGAGATTTTATTAGCCGCGGGAGTAAGCGCCATAGTGCAACCAGGCGGTAGCGTTCGGGATAATGAAGTAATTGAGGCTGCCAATAAAATGGGAGCAACGATGTATTTCACCGGCGTGCGACATTTTGCACATGCTTAATCTTTTATAGTTGGGAGTGAATCCGATGGCCATAATTCTTGACGGCAAAGCAACAGCTGCGATTATCAAAGCGGATTTATCGGTGCGCGTAAAAAAACTGAACGTACTTGGAATCACTCCGGGATTGGGGACAGTGCTAGTCGGTGATGATCCAGGATCTCATTCATATGTTGGTGGCAAGCATCGAGATTGCGCTGAAGTAGGAATTTCTTCTATTCGCGTTGACCTGCCGGCGAGCGCCTCATACCAGGATGTATTAAGTGCAGTTAAAGATTTAAACAATTCAAAAGAGTGCACTGGATATATCGTGCAACTCCCATTACCTAATGGAATTGATTCGCTGGCAATTTTAGAAGCGATGGATCCAAATAAAGATGCTGATGGTTTGCATCCACTCAATCTCGGGAAATTAGTTCTAGATCAACATGCTCCACTTCCATGTACACCTCGCGCAATAGTTGCTTTACTTGAGCAGTACAACGTGCCGATTAAAGGTGCTGAAGTTGTTGTTGTAGGACGCGGATTAACTGTTGGTCGTCCACTCGGTTTGTTGTTAACTCGCAAACGAGAAAGTGCAACCGTGACCATTACGCACTCAGCAACTAAAGATTTAGCAGCGCACATTCGGCGCGCAGATATCGTGGTTGCCGCACTCGGCAAAGCCCATTTCATCACCGCAGAAATGATTAAGCCTGGAGCGGCTGTAATGGATGTCGGAATCACCAGAACGCCAGATGGCTTGGCTGGGGATGTGCACCCTGATGTTGCAAAAGTTGCTGGCCATATCGCCCCGATGCCAGGGGGAGTTGGACCGATGACCAGGGCCATGTTGCTCAGCAATGTGGTCGAAATAGCTGAAGCGGCCTCAGGCAAGTGAAAAGTCGGCTGGCAGCTGGATTTATAACCGTACTTGGGCTGGTAATCGCGCTCAGTGCCTCTGTACGTGCGGGGTCACTGTTGGTGTCAGCGGCGCTACTGATTCTCGCCGGAGAGCGGTTTGTGGACCGAAATGGGGTAACCGTTTGGCGCAGCCGGGGGATCGACCTCTTCCTGCTGGTGACCTTTGCGGCGGTGATCGCTACCCTCGCGCTACTGCTTCCAAACGGGGGGTAGAGTTATCTTGATATCAAGAGAGATTGGGTTCCCATGCGCGGTCGTGTCACAGTGGTGGGGGCTGGTTTTTACGGCTCAACCACCGCTCTTCGTTTAGCTGAGTACAACATTTTCAAAGAGGTCATTCTTACTGACATTCTTGAAGGCAAACCAGAAGGTATTGCTTTAGATATGAATCAATCTCGATCCATTGAAGGATTTGAGACAGAAGTTATTGGCGTAACAACTACTGCAGAAGGTGGCGGTTACGAAAAAACTGCTGGCTCTGATGTTGTTGTAATCACCGCCGGAATTCCACGCAAGCCAGGTATGAGTCGAATGGATTTAATCGGCATTAATGCTGGAATCGTTCGTGGCGTTGCTGAAAATATTGCAAAGCACAGTCCAAATGCAGTCATCATCGTAGTTTCAAATCCATTAGATGAAATGACAGCACTTGCACAGATTGCATCTGCGTTTCCACACAATCGCGTAATGGGTCAAGCCGGAATGCTTGATACAGCACGCTTCACAAACTTTGTCGCTACTAAATTAAATGTTCCAGTCGGCGATGTTCAGACATTAACTTTGGGATCGCATGGTGACACCATGGTTCCAGTTCCAAGTCGTTGCACCGTTAAGGGCAAACAACTTTCAGAGTTGCTTTCTGCCGAAGAGATTGAAGATCTTGTAGTTCGTACTCGCAACGGTGGAGCTGAAATTGTGGCTCTTCTTAAAACTGGTTCTGCTTACTACGCACCATCTGCTGCAGCTGCCCGAATGGCAAAAGCAGTGATCGAAGATTCTGGCGCAGTCCTTCCAGTTTGTGCTTGGGTCGAAGGTCAATACGGAATTAGCGGTGTCTACCTTGGCGTCGAAGCTGAAATCGGCAAAGAGGGCGTTCGTCGCGTAGTTGAAAGCAAGTTAACTGATTCTGAAATTGCAGAGCTGAAAGTTGCTGCAGAAGCAGTTCGTGCAAAACAAGCTGATGTGAAAACTCTTTAGTCAAATAATTTAAATAGGGAGCACTTCGAATGGCAAAAATTAAAGTAACTGGAACTGTTGTTGAACTTGATGGCGACGAGATGACTCGAATCATCTGGCAGTTCATCAAAGAGCAGTTGATTCTTCCTTACCTAGATGTAAATCTTGATTATTACGATTTAGGTATTGAACATCGAGATGCAACAAATGACCAAGTAACAATTGATAGTGCTCACGCAATCCAAAAACATGGCGTTGGAGTTAAATGCGCGACGATTACTCCAGATGAAGCAAGGGTAAAAGAGTTCGGACTAAAGCAGATGTGGAAGTCTCCAAATGGAACTGTCCGCAATATTCTCGGTGGAGTAATTTTCCGCGAGCCAATCATCATCAGCAACGTTCCACGTTTGGTGCCACACTGGACTAAGCCAATCGTGATTGGTCGTCATGCATTTGGGGATCAATACCGTGCAACAGATTTCAAAGTCCCTAGCGCTGGAAAGTTGACCGTTACATTTACGCCAACTGATGGTTCAAAGCCAATGGAGTTCAACGTCTTTGATTTCCCAGGCGCTGGTGTGGCTATGACGATGTACAACCTTGACGAATCAATCCGTGATTTTGCACGTGCCTCTATGAATTACGGACTAAATCGCAAGTATCCAGTTTTCTTGTCAACTAAAAATACAATTTTGAAAGCTTACGATGGCCGCTTCAAAGATATTTTTGAAGAGATCTTCGAAGCTGAATTCAAAGATCAATTTGCTGCTGCTGGAATTACATATGAGCACCGCTTAATTGATGACATGGTGGCTACTTCACTTCGTTGGGAAGGTGGCTATGTTTGGGCTTGTAAGAACTACGACGGCGATGTGCAATCAGATACCGTCGCGCAAGGTTATGGATCACTTGGTTTAATGACATCTGTTTTGATGACGCCAGATGGAAAGATTGTGGAATCAGAAGCAGCACACGGAACTGTGACCCGTCACTACCGCGATCATCAAGCCGGAAAAGCAACATCGACAAATCCAATTGCCTCAATATTTGCTTGGACTCGTGGATTAGCTCACCGTGCGAAACTTGATAACAATCCAGAACTTGCCAGATTTAGTGACACACTTGAAAGAGTATGTATTGAAACTGTAGAGAGTGGAAAAATGACAAAGGATTTAGCTTTGCTAATTAGCAAGGACAGTCCTTGGTTAAATACTCAAGAATTTCTTGCTGCGATCGATGATAATTTGAAAGCAGAAATGAAATAAGAGACGAAGTAAATAAAAAACCCCGCCAGATAATCTGGCGGGGTTTTTTACTTTTAACTTTAGAGACGAGCACCTGTTGTTGCATTGAATAGGTGAACTGCTGCTTGATCTGCAGTAACTGTGATGGTATCGCCAGGCTTTGGTGGGTTCTTTGGATCCCAACGGACGATAACTTCAGCACCTTCTTCTGCATTTGCGTTAGCAAGTGTTACTCCGCTAACTGCAGGGACTCCGTAAACAAATGCATCAGAACCAAGTTCTTCAACAACGTTTACCTTGATATCAAAACCAGAACCAGCGGTTGTTGGACGGAAACCTTCTGGACGGATACCAACAGTCACACTTGAACCTGCTGATGCAGGAACAGCGATCTTGAGTGCGCCAAGAGAAGCTTGTCCACCACTTACTGGAGCGACAACTAAGTTCATTGCTGGTGAGCCAATGAATCCAGCAACGAATGCGTTTGCTGGGTTGTCATAAAGATTGCGAGGTGAATCTACTTGTTGAAGTAGTCCATCCTTTAGTACTGCTACGCGATCACCCATGGTCATAGCTTCAACCTGGTCGTGTGTTACGTAAACAGTTGTGATTCCAAGACGACGTTGCAACGCAGCAATTTGCGTACGTGTAGCAACACGAAGCTTGGCATCAAGGTTTGATAGTGGCTCATCCATAAGGAAGACCTGAGGTTCGCGAACAATTGCGCGACCCATAGCAACACGCTGACGTTGTCCACCTGAAAGCGCTTTTGGCTTGCGATCTAGGTATGGCTCAAGGTCTAGCAACTTTGCTGCTTCTTTAACGCGACGTGCGCGCTCATCTTTGCTAACACCGGCGATCTTTAGTGCGAAGCCCATGTTCTCTGCCACTGTCATGTGTGGGTAAAGCGCATATGACTGGAACACCATTGCAATGTCACGATCTTTTGGTGCCACATGTGTGACATCGCGATCGCCAATGCGAATAGATCCGGTATCTACATCTTCAAGTCCTGCAAGCATGCGGAGTGATGTTGACTTTCCGCAACCTGATGGACCAACTAATACAAGAAACTCACCATCTGCAACTGTGAGATCTAGTTGATCAACTGCTGGACTTGTTGTACCTGGGTAGGTACGACTTGCTTTATCGAATACAACTGTTGCCATGCTGGTAACTCCTTCTCCCGGCAGGTACGTGCCGGACGGTCCGTAGGATGAAGGTGAGTTCGGTTGAACTCGGGTGAAAAGTACTAGATAGAGAGGGTTTAGGGGAAGTGGCACGCTTCTGAGTACCCTTAGCCCGTGCAGATTTTCGGCGATATCGCCCTTGTAGCCACCTTGATTATGCTCGGCGGCCTCTTTGTGGCAGCTGAAATTGCCCTAGTTTCACTCAGGGACTCCCAGATCAAGGCCATTGGCCAACGGGGCAAACGTGGCGCACGAGTCGCCGCCCTGGCCAGCAATCCCAATCGCTTCCT
>JBILFD010000030.1:0-7736 GCA_044351765.1 Candidatus Nanopelagicaceae bacterium
AACTCGCAATTGATCATCAAAAGCGTGCGCACTCAGTAACTCAAATTGCAGGTCAAGCATTGATTCAGCCAAACTGGTATCCACAAATCCCCCGACACCAGTGCGCTCACGACGCAACAACAGTGCTGTCACTCCGTGGGCAATGTGAATAGAGGTGAGAATATCCGCGATAGCAATTCCAACCGGGATGGGTGGCTCATCTTTACTGCCATTTAACCAAGGAAATCCAGTGATGGATTGAGCTAGTAAATCTTGACCGGGGCGATCTTTCCAAGGTCCCTTTTCGCCATAACCAGTAGCACTGGCATAAATAATCTTTGGATTAATCGCTTTTACGGCTTCATATCCAAAACCCAATCGCTCCATAACTCCTGGGCGAAAATTTTGAATTATTACATCTGCTTTTTTTATCAACTCAATTACATCTTTTTTATCATTTTCATTTTTTAAATCGGCCGCAAAACTTTCCTTATTTCTATTCATGATATGGAAGGAGAGAGTGTCTCCATCACTTGCGATTCCAGCGAAAGCCAAGGTTCTGCCAATATCACCTGTGCCTGGGCGTTCGATTTTTACTACCCGAGCGCCTAAATCTGCAAGACGCATAGCTGAAACTGGGCCAGCTAAAAATTGGCTGAAATCTAGAACTAAAATTCCATCCAGTGGAAGTTCTGGCCTTGCAATTCGTTGCGACATCGATCACCCTTCAAATTGAAATTCTATGAACTAATCGACGTGAAAAACCTCAGGGATTGAATGCCACCATTCGTCTGCAGAGCATTCAGCAACTGGACGTTGCATTGGCTTCATTACATCCCACCACTCTTGAGTCTTAGGATCCTCTGCCATTTTTGCGCTATCTGCTTCAAAATCGGAACCAATATATTCGAAGTATGAGAAAAGCAATTCACCATAACGATAAATTGAGTAATTTCTAATATTGCAATCGTAGATAGTTTTTAAAACCTCAGGCCATACGGCTGCGTGATAACGCTCGTACTCTGCCCAATCTGCTTTTGGAATTCCAATAACTGATCCGTAACGTTTCATATTAACTACCTTTCATCTAACGATTAGAGTGAGTAAAACTTGGTTGCTGTGCGATATTTAATATCATCTTGCTGATCTTGCGAAAGATGTGCAATTACATCCTGTTGTGCTTTCCATACGGTTTGATAATCGTTGGCTAGTAAAATCACTGGCCAATCCCCACCAAGCATGACTCGATTAGAGCCAAATATTGAAACCACATGATCCACATATGGGATCCAATCTTTAAATGACCAATTGGAATCAGAGGCAGTATTTAACCCTGAGATTTTTGCATAAATATTTGGGTACTTTGCGGCCTTTGCCATATCACTTGCCCATGGCTCCCAATCCTTATTTTTAATTCCTGGTTTTGAGAGATGGTCAATCACTATTTTTAGATTTGGATACTTTTCAGCAATTACTGGCAGGCAAGACATATGATCAGTATTGACAGTAACAAAATCCATAACCAAGTTACGCGAAGCAAGATGTCCAATTCCCTCGAGAACTTCTGGCTTTAAGATCCACTTTGGATCTGGGTAATCATGAATTAAATTGCGCACCCCTTTAAAGACCGGATTCTTCACCAATACATCTAGAGCTGCACTAGCCTCATCGGGCCGATTCAGGGGAACCCAACCAACTACGCCTTTTACAAATTTGTGTTTTGCGGCGACATCTAACATGTAGAAAGTATCTGCATATGTGTCGGCGGATTGGACCATGACTGTTCCAGTTACACCTGCTGGGGCAAGTTGTGGCTCTATTAATTCAGGTCCGAAATCGTCGTAAATTACACCGTACTCTGGCTTGAGCCAGGAATACTCTCTTTCACTGATAATCCAAAGATGCTGATGTGTATCGATCATTTTTGAATTGCTACTCATTTTTAGTTCCTCTCCTTAGTTTTGTAGATCTTTCGCTCGACCACTACCTATTGACTATATAAATATGAATTAATGAAAGCACTGCCTCATTCTTTTGATTGAATACAGTTACCTGTTCATCTACAAAGCCAAATTGATCATTTTTCTTTGGATGCTCACGCATTCCGATTATTTCTGCTGCAACTGTAATTGTGTCGCCTATAAAAACTGGTTTTATAAATCTAATTTTGTCGTATCCATAACTAATTGCATCTGGGTTGATCTCTCCAGCCATCATTCCAACACCAACTGCGATAATCAGAGTTCCATGTGCCATTCTTTGCCCAAACGGCTGGGTAGCGCACCATTCTGCATCCATATGATGAGGATAAAAATCCCCAGTTTGGCCAGCATGGGTCACGATATCCGCTTCAGTAATTGTTCTACCAAAACTTTTACGCGAACTTCCTACTTCATACTCATTGAATTTCATTCGATCACCGCATATTGATCATAAAGTTTCGCGATTGCTGCTACTTCCTTGCCAGTTAACTTTTTTGCTACTAAAGAAGGATGAACAATCTTAGAAATCTCCATTTGAATATCAGGCCAACCAATAACATGTGGTCTTATCCATGCTCGCTCAAGAGTTCTTAATGTGTTTCTAAAGAAGTAATTTGTTATCTCGTTACATTCACGGCTCTTCCAAGCCCTTAAATTCCCAGGCTGTCCACCAGCTTTTGTATAAACAGTGGACTGTACATCTCCCTTAGCTAAAGTCAGCGCTGCTTTAAAAGCTGCTTCGGGATTCTTGGTCGCACTCGAAACAGCAATTCCAGTTCCACCTAAACAAGCCCCGCTTGCTTGTCCATCAAATGACGGAATGTCGTCATATGAGAGTAGGTTTTTCCGAAATCCGACTCTTCCGTAATTTGTATAACCATAAAGAGCTATCGCATGACTGAAAGGTCCATCATCGGCGAGCGCTTCTGCGGTGTCAATCGGATTAAAGGTCGCACAAAAATCTGGAACGAGGTGTGTAAATTCAATCATTAGATCTAACGCTTGCGCTGCGACCTGGTTATCAATGAAATTTTTACGGCCAGCAAGGGGTGCACCTAATTGTGCGCATAAAGTTGCAAAGGTGCTAAATGCATCTACTGGCTTGTAAGGCCAAAGTAATTTACCGGCTTTGCCAATCTCTTTCGCATCATTCCAAGTTAGGGGCGCGCTATCTGCTCGATCAGGACGGTAAGCACTTACTTGTGATGCGGCATCTAATGCCAAAGCCCAATGTTTATTTCTAAATAAGTAAGAGTGATGAGATCCGCCGACGCTTTCTTGAGCAAGTTGATCTAAATCCGCTGCAGATACAAAATCTTCAAAAGGTAAAACTGTTCCTGCAGCAACCGCATCTGGAATATGTGGGTAATCGATCACCATTAAATCGAAATCTTGGTAGAACTCCTCAATTTTCTGATCACCGAAAGCCAGTAGGGATCGCGCGGTCCAATCTACGGTTATGCCAAGGTGACTCTGCAAAAAAGGATCTGAAGCAACTAAACAGCCATGTCCGCGAACATGCTCCCAAGTCATTCCGGTTAATTTGACACCTAAAGCACTGGCAGACATGGCCAGAGATTATGGGAAAACGATTTTTCAGTCAATAGGTGGGATTAATCCGGCCTTCTCTAGTGCTTCCCAAGCCTCGGCTGGTACTTCTGAATCAAAATCAGCGATATTTGCAAGTAGCTCTTTTGGACTGCGCGAACCAGTAAGAACGGTCGTGACCGCTGGGTGGCGTAGTGGAAATTGGATAGCTGCGGCAGTTAGAGAGACATTAAAAGTTGCCAGTAAATCTCTGATCTTTTGGGCTCTTGCTATAACCTCATCTGAAGCAGGCGCATAGAAATAAGTGGCACCAGCCACTGGGTTAGCCAAAATTCCCGAGTTGTAAACTCCACCAATCATTACTGAAACTTTTCGTTTCATTGTCTCTTTGAAGAGTTGGTCCTGTGATGACTGATCAAGCAACGAGTAACGTCCGGCAATTAATACGATATCGATGTCAGTTTCAACCACCGCTTTGATAGTAGGTTGGCAGTAATTCATTCCGACTCCGATGGTGCTGACCATGCCCTCTGCGCGCATTTCTTCTAATGCTGGGTATGCGTACTTGATTGCTTCTTCAATTCGATCATCTGCATCATGAATTAATGCAACATCAATTCTGTCAACATTTAATCGCTTTAAACTTTCCTCAAATGATCTACGTACGCCAGCTCTTGAGAAATCAAATGCTGGTTCTACTGAAGTATCTGCATCAGCAAAACTTGCCAAACCACCAGCGTTAGAAACGCCTGAAACCGGATTTAAAACACGTCCGACTTTTGTGGATAAAATATATGGGCGCTTTGCGGCGTTTAATCCTCTGCCTAATCTAACTTCAGCTCGTCCTGAGCCATACAGAGGTGCGGTATCAAAGAAATTGATATCTGCCGCGAATGCAGCTGCAATCACACCGTCAGAATCGGCTTCTGGAACTGAGGTAAATAATCCACCCAACGGAGCTGTGCCTAGTGAGAGTTTTGTTACTTGGAGACCGGTTCGTTCTATCTTTGCTAACTCGCTATGGCGTGGCATCAGACCAACCTCTTCCTTAACTCCTAATTAAATCAAGCGGTGCTTGAAGTTGAAGAACTGCTAACTTGCGCACGACCCGATTCCAATCTTGCAACCGGAACTCGGAATGGCGAGCAAGATACGTAATCTAAACCTAATCCGTGGAAGAAGTGAATACTTCTTGGATCTCCACCATGTTCACCACATACGCCTAATTTGAAATCAGGTCGTAATGCGCGCGCTTGCTCTGTTGCAATCTTGACCAAAAGGCCAACTCCATCTTGATCAAGAGATTCAAATGGATTAAATGGCAATAATTCAAGATCTAGATACCTTGGCAAGAAGGTAGATTCCACATCATCACGACTAAACGCCCAAGTTAATTGAGTTAGATCATTTGTTCCGAATGAGAAGAAATCCGCATAATCTCCCAATCGAGTTGCCGTAATGGCAGCTCTAGGTGTTTCAATCATGGTTCCAATCGGAATATCTATCTGCTGGCCCGTGCCCTTAAGAGTTTCGGCGATTTCAGCTTCCAGTGTTTCGCGCAAGTACAGAAGTTCACGCTGGGTGGCTACCAATGGAATCATTATTTCCGGTTTTGGATTATGACCAAGTTGTTTTACTTCAAGGCAAGCATGGACAAGTGCACGAACCTGCATCTTAAACAACTCTGGAATTAAAATTCCAAGACGAACACCACGTAGACCCAACATTGGATTCGACTCATGCAAGCGTCTTACCGCTGCAAAAATTGCTTGATCACGAGTTGATACTTCTGTGCCGAGTGCTTCAGCGCGTGCCATCTCCCCGGTAAGAGAAGCTAAATCTGGCAAGAATTCGTGAAGTGGTGGATCCAATAAGCGAATAGTTACTGGTAATCCAGACATCGCCATCATGATGCCAACAAAATCAGCGCGTTGAAGCGGTTCCATCTCAGCGATAACACCACGTTGCACATCTTCATTTTCTGCTAAAACTAATCGCTCAACAAAAATCCGGCGAGGACCTAAGAACATATGCTCGGTGCGACATAGGCCAACACCTTCTGCGCCAAGAATTCGCGCGCGTACTGCATCTTCTGGAGTATCGGCATTTGCCCTAACTCGCAAGGCTCGGATTTGATCAGCATGTTTCAAGATCCGATCAACTGCTCTTACAACTGGTGATGCTTCGTCGGCTCCTGCAGACAAACGACCTTCTAAGTAAGCCGTTACCGGTGATGCAATAACTGGAATTACTCCGGTGTAGACCGCACCCGTTGTGCCGTCAATTGAAATTGTTTCGCCTTCATAAACCGTCAGGCTTCCACCAGTAAATAAGGATGCTCGCTCATCAACTGAAATACTTTCAGTTCCGCAAACCGCAGTCTTGCCCATTCCACGAGCAACTACTGCCGCGTGTGAAGTTTTACCTCCACGGCTAGTCAAAATTCCTTCTGCGGCAACCATTCCCACTAAATCATCAGGGCTAGTTTCCCGTCTGACCAAAATTACTTTTTTGCCGCTTCTAGCCAAATCAAAAGCTCTGCGAGAATCAAAAACAACTTCACCTACAGCAGCACCTGGAGAGGCTGGAATTCCACGTGCAATCTCTTTAATTGAGCCACTCAAATCAAACTGCGGAAACATCAATTGAACTAATTGATCACCAGATGTACGAGATAGCGCCTCATCCATCGTAATTTTGCCTTCATCAACTAATTGAGTCGCAATACGGAACGCGGCTTCAGCGGTTCGCTTACCCACGCGAGTTTGCAAAATCCATAACTTCCCACGCTCAACAGTAAATTCGATGTCGCATAGATCGCGATAATGGTCCTCAAGTAAACCCATAACTTTTTCAAGTTCGGCATGTACAACTGGCTCTTTTTTGGCCATATCTGCAAGTGACATCGTGTTGCGAATTCCAGCAACCACATCTTCACCTTGCGCACGATCTAGATAATCTCCATAACTTCCGACTTCACCAGATGCAGGATCGCGAGTAAAAGCAACGCCCGTTCCAGAGTCATCACTTAAGTTTCCAAAAACCATTGATTGAATATTTACTGCTGTTCCTAGGTCAGATGAGATTCGCTCACGACGTCGATAAAGTTGAGCTCGCTCAGAGTTCCATGAATGAAATACAGCTTCGACCGAACTAATTAAATGTTCTCGTGGATCAGTCGGAAAAGGCTTACCGGTAACAATCTCAATCTCTTTGATAAACGCCGCTGCCAAAGCCTGTAGGCCGGCTACATCTAACTCTTGAATGCTTTTAACTGAGTGAGATTCAAGCACGCGATTTTCAATCTGATGAAACTCTGCTGGCGGTACATCACAAACGATGCGTCCATACATATCTATGAAGCGACGGTAAGAGTCCCATGCGAATTTTTCGTTTCCAGAAATTTTTGCCAAACCCTCTGCAACTTCAGGGGTCATTCCGACGTTTAGAACAGTTTCCATCATTCCTGGCATAGAAAATTTTGCACCAGAACGAACGGAGACCAATAAAGGTTTAGTCGGATCTCCGAATTTTTTATCTAGACTTTTTTCTAAATCGTTTAATGAATTATTAATTTCAGCGATTAATCCTGAAGGCATTTTTCCAGAAGCTAGGTACTCACGACATGCTTGCGTTGTGATTGTGAATCCTGGAGGTACGGGTAAACCCATCCGAACCATTTCGGCAAGGTTTGCGCCTTTTCCACCTAATAAATCAGATTGAGTACGATCCCCAAAAGTAAATGGGTAGATTAACTGCGCGCTCATTCCGCTCCCTTATTTAGCCAGATTCTCAGGACTAGAGTGCCAGAACTCTACTGAATCAACCCTTGACCGAGCCACCAAATATGCCCCGAGCCAACGAGCGCTGAGAGCCGATGAAAACGAAGATGGCTGGGAGTATCAAAAGAACTCCGACAAGCGCATTTCCGGTACTTAGGCCCAGCCCCAGACCGACAGGGAGCGGAAATAATTCGGGGGAATTTAGCAGCATCAAAGGCAGTTGATAACTATTCCATAACACTATGAAAGAAAAGAAAATTAATAGGCTCCAAAGCGGTCGTGACATTCGAAGGGCTAGCCGCAGAAATACTCCCCATTCCGAGAGTCCGTCAAGTCGGGCCGATTCTAGAATTTCGCGGGGAACTACTGTGGTGAAAAATATATAAGCTAAAAATACTCCGGCGACAAACAACAAAAATAGATTTGGAATTAACCTCTTAACAAC
>JBILFD010000031.1:0-7689 GCA_044351765.1 Candidatus Nanopelagicaceae bacterium
CTCTATTCACATTGCCCACGGAGTGACCGCACTGTTGTTGCGTCGTGAGCGCACTGGTGTCGGGGGATTTGTGGATACCAGTTTGGCTGAATCAATGCTTGACCTGCAATTTGAGTTACTGAGTGCGCACGCTTTTGATGATCAATTGCGAGTTAACCGTGGACCTCGAAATGCGGCACATGCATTTTTGCCAGCACCGTATGGGATATATCCGACTTCTGACGGATATCTTGCAATTGCAATGACACCAATAAATTCTTTAGGTGAATTAATCGGTCTCGAATCTATTGCGTCATTTACGAATCCTGAGGATTGGTGGAGTCATCAAGAAGAAATCACACAGGCACTTTCTAAATATCTAGCAACTCAGAAAACAGATCACTGGCTCAGCATTCTCGATGCAGCAGATGTTTGGTGCGCACCAGTGCTTACTCTTCCCGAGTTAGTTGAACATGATGGCTTTGCACAACTTGAAATGATGCAGGAAACAGTTCGTGGCGAGAATGACGAGATTAAAATCAAAACAACTAGATCTCCAATGCGCCTAGACGGAAAAACATTAAAAAATCGAAAAGGCGCACCAAGAGTTGGCGAAGATACTGAAAAGATTCGTAGAGAATTCCTGGGAGGAATGTAATGAAAAATCCAAATCATGACGTAGCGAAACGTTTGCAGGTTCCAGTATGGAATCAAGACAATAAATATTATGAGGATTACCAAGTAGGAGAAGTTGATCGCTCTATTAGGAGAACAATTTCTGAGGGCGAGATGATGCTCTTCAACTGCTTGTTGCTAGATATGCATCCATATGTAGGGGATGAAATCTTTGCAACAAAAGAGGGAATGTTTGGAAAAAGAATTGTTCCGGGTGCACTTGTTTTCTCTTTCGGAATGGGATTAATGGCACATAACAACACCCAAACTTTTAGCTACGGATATGATCGACTTAGATTTATCAAACCAGTTTTTGTCAATGACACAATTTACACAATGCGAACCTTGCTCGAAAAAACTCCTAAGTATGAGGAGTTAGGTCTATTTAGAGTTAGTTATGAAGTATTTCGTGCTGATGATGAAGAGTTAGTTCTGTACTGCGAACACCTTCAGACTGTCAAGTATCGCGATCCAGTCAAAGCACGTGCTGATGTGGGGAAAGAGTAACGATGATTGATCTATTCAAAGAAGTTTCAGATTTTGCAAAACTAGAAATATCAGAATCTATTAAGTTGCCGATTGCAATTGTTGGAGCAGGAGGAATTGTTGATGGCGCTCATCTCTTGGCTTACAAAAAAGCAGGGTTAGAAATCGTAGGTATTACAGATGTTGACCAAGACAGAGCGAAAGATGTAGCTAGCCGACATGACATCTCAACTGTTTATCCAGACCTATCTACGATGTTGCGCGATAGCAAAGCCAAAGTTATTGATATCGCTGTTCCTCCGGCCGTTCAACGTGATGTATTTATCGAAGTCGCAAAAAGCGGGCGACACATTTTGGCTCAAAAACCCTTAGCAACAACAGTTGCCGATGGTGAGTTGATAATTAAAGCGGCAAATGAATCAGGGATTATTGCGGGAGTAAATCAACAGTTACGTTTTGAAGAAGGTATTGCTGCGGCCTACAAAATGGTAGATCTAGGTTGGGTCGGTAAAGTAACTTCGATATCGATCACAGTAAATCTTGCAACCCCATGGGAAATGTTTCCTTGGGCAAAAAATATGGAAAAACTTGAAATTATGGTTCATTCAATTCATTATCATGACGTAATCCGCTGGTTTTTGGGTGAACCGATCTCAGTTTATTCAGTAGCAGGGCGAACCAAAGGTCAATTCCCAATCGGAGAAACGAGAACTGTTAGCACCTATAAATATCCTGACGAGGTGAGTGCAATAGTGCATGCGAACCATGTAAACCGTGGTGGGGATAATTATGCAGAATTTAGAATTGATGGAGATAGTGGTTCAATTAGAGGAACTCTAGGTTTGTTGTATGACTATCCAACGGGCCGAGTTGATACTCTAGAAGTTAACTCATCAAAATTACCAACAGATGGTTGGACACCATATCCGGTTACTACTCGGTGGTTCCCGGATGCATTCATTGGAACTATGGGATCTCTACTTGGTGCGATTGCAGGCAAGAATTCTCTGCGCTCAAGCGTTGAGGAAAATCTTGGAACTCTAAAACTAGTTGCCGCTTTGTATGAATCGATTGCAACTAACCGTGTCGTAGAACTCTAATTTATGACAAAACTAGTAGATGTAGCTAATGCTGCTGATGTTTCCATTTCAGTCGTTTCTAGAATTTTGAATGAAGACCCATCGTTGCGCGTCGCAGCTAAAACTCGCGAGCGGGTTTTATTCGTAGCAAGGGAACTTAGGTATCAGCCAAATCACGCAGCACGGGCTTTACGGCTATCAAAAAATAGCGCGATTGCACTACTCACGCCAGATTACGCAAACTCCATTTTTAGTGAAATCGCACAAGGGGTTGAAGAGCAAGCGCGACTTCTTGATTTATCAGTCTTAATAAATAGAGCAAGTGAAATTGAGGATGCAGATACGTGGCTAAGAAGAATAGTTGCAGAAAGAAGAGCTGATGGAATTTTGCTTCAAGCACCAGATGGAATCACTAAGGAAGGTTTAGCTAAATTAACATCAGGAACACTTCCTATTGTTCTCGTAAATTCTCGAGATGATTCAGATACATCTCAGATTATTTTTGACGATGCAGGTGCGGTTGAGTTAGCACTAGAACATCTCTTTTCTTTGGGACATAAAAAGATTGGGTTTCTTGGAGGTGAATTAAGTAGTCCAACTGGCGCACGTCGATTAGCTGGTTTTGTATCTGGGATGAAGCGAAAGAAATTGGAAGTTAATCCAGATTGGGTCACAAGAATTGGATATACAGGAGTTGATGGTAGAAAAGCAGTTTCACAAATTCTTAACCAACCAAACAGGCCAACAGCTTTGATCGTTGCAAACGCCAACGCAGCCCTAGGCGCATTGGCTCAGATACATACTGCAGGATTAAGGGTCCCTGAAGAAATCTCGCTTGTCTCAATCCATGACATTTGGTTTGCCGATGCCACGTGGCCCCCGATAACTGCGGTGAAAATGCCAAATTATGAGATGGGTAAAGTAGCGATAGGCATGTTGCTCAAACAGATGGAAACCGGAGTCATTGAAAAACATATTTTGACAGATCCGCCAAACGTATTGGTTGTACGTTCATCAACTGCCAAACCACCGATAGGCTAACGTCAGAATTTAAGGAGTAATTATGAAACTTGCCGTGATCTCGACCGCTACAAATCCATTTGCATTAGTGGTGAGTAAAAATGGTGTATTCAAAACTATTCCTGGTATCCCAACATTGACGCAAGCATTGCAAATGCGAATGAGTGATTTAAAAGTTGCCATTGAAAAAGATGCCGGTAACGTGGTCACAGGCGAACTTGTCCCACCGGTCGCACCTGAAACTGAAGTATGGGGTGCTGGAGTTACTTACCTGCGTTCGCGTGATGCCCGTAAAGAGGAAAGCGACACACCTGACGTTTACCAAAGAGTTTATGAAGCTGATCGACCAGAGTTATTTTTTAAGGCAACTTGTCGCCGCACAGTCGGCAATGGGGATCCAATCGGTATTCGTTATGACTCAGAGGCTTCAGTTCCAGAGCCTGAGGTCGCTATTGTCGTAAATAAATTCCGCGAAATTATTGGTTACTCAATTTGCAATGACATGACTGCCCGCACAATAGAGGGAGAGAATCCACTTTATCTGCCACAAGCAAAATCTTATTTAGGTTCTACCTCTCTTGGCCCGGATATCACGTTGTCTTGGTTGGCACCAAGTGCATCTGAGATGAGTATCCACGCAGAAATTAAAAGAGGAAGTGCGATTGTTTGGCAAGCAGATACCGCCCTTTCAGGTTTGAATCGAACTCTTCCTGACTTAGTTGATTATTTATTCCGTTGCCAAACTTTTCCTGACGGAGTAATCCTTTCGACTGGAACCGGAATCATTCCGCCTCTAGAATTCATTACAAAAGAGGGAGATGTAATCTCCATTACGGTAAATGGTCTTGGAGTATTAAGTAACCCTGTCGTAACAATCTCTGCAGATGTGAATGAGGCGATCTAACTATGAGCAAACATGTGGTTTGGACCCAATGGGATGACCTTGAAGTACCAGAAGGAATTACTCGGCTATCGCCAGGAAATCGCCCACTTGATAGCTCGGATTTGTCAGATATAACTTTCTACGTGCCTTCATACATGGGTGGCAGAACCGCTCTTGAGTTCAGCAAAAAAATGAGCTCCTTGCAAACTCTGCAGATGCCAAACGCCGGATATGACGATGCCATGGAGTTTGTTCGTCCTGGAATTACATTGTGCAATGGTCGCGGAATCCATGATGCTTCGACTGCTGAATTGGCAGTTGGATTAACAATTGCATCACTTCGAGGGTTTCCATTTTTTGCACTTTCTCAAGCAAAGAGCGAATGGAACCATAAGAAATTTCGCTCGATGAATGATCGCAAAATCGGCTTGATTGGTTATGGCTCCATAGGCAAAACGATTGAACGTAACCTTTCGGGCTTCGACGTTGAGGTTATTCCATTCAATCGTTCTGGTTCTGATGGAGCAAAAAAGATAAGTCAGCTAGATGAAAATCTGGCAGATTTGGATGTTGTTATTTTAATTTTGCCGCTAAATGATGAAAGTCGAAAGATGTTTGATGCAGCGCGGCTTGCCAAAATGAAGGATGGCGCCTTGTTGGTAAATGTTGCTCGCGGAGCAATCATTGACACAGATGCTTTAATAGTTGAATTGAAAAGCGGTCGAATTACCGCAGCCCTCGATGTCACTGATCCAGAGCCATTGCCAAGTGATCATCCGCTCTGGCAAACTCCAGGAGTATTCATCGCCCCACACGTGGGTGGAAATACATCAATCTTTGAGTCAAGGGCACGCAAATTGATTCAACAACAATTGCAAAAACTTGCCAGTGGATTACCACTGGCAAATGTAATTGTCTCTAAATAACTGTTTTAACTTTCTTTAACTAGCGCTTAAATGCGACAGTTTTTGAGGTGATACTTCCAATGCCTTCAATTCCAGTTTCTACAACTGAACCGGCTTTTAGGTATTTTGGAGGATTGAATCCCATTCCAACACCTTCAGGAGTTCCGCTGTTGATGATGTCTCCAGCTTTCAACTCCATGAATTGGCTTAAGTACCAAACGATGTGATCAATTCCAAAGACTAAATCGCTAGTGCGTGAGTCCTGGCGCTTTTCACCATCAACGGTGCACCACAAGCGAACATCATGTGGGTTGAATGAATCTGAGGTGACAGCAACAGGTCCAATTGGATTAAAGGTGGGGAATGATTTTCCTTTTACCCATTGACCACTACGTTCAATCTGCCAGTGGCGTTCGCTCACATCTTGGCTGATTGAATAAGCAGCGATGTAATTTTTAGAATCTTCAGGTGAATTCAAGTAAAGCGCAGTTTTGCCAATAATAATTGCGAGTTCAACCTCATAATCTGTTTTTTCGCTATTTGGTGGAATTACTAGGTCATCAAATCCACCGACGCAAGTATCAGCAGCTTTCATAAAAACTACAGGCTCTGGAGCAACTGCCATCCCAGACTCTTTGGCATGTTTGGCGTAGTTAAGACCGATGCAAATAATTTTTGTTGGTCTGGCGACTGGGGAGCCAATGCGGTAATCAGCCACCTTCACCTTTGGAAGTGAACTCAAATCTGCTGCTTGGACTTTCGCGATCGCACCATTTTCTAACTCGCTGCGATTCCAATCCTTGATTAGGTGATCTACAAAGACCGCTTCTGTCTCGGAGACCATAACTGCTGGTTTTTCGGCTTCAAAAGCGCCAAGTCGAGCAAATTTCATGGGAATTTCCAACTTCCTGAGTTGTGACATATCGGAGATATGTTCAGATATCAGCCCATCGTATATGGTTGGATCAGGATTGTTAAGTTATTCTTCGTACCAATCAAACTGGGTCAAATTGGGGGAGCCATGAGTTCAAAAGAGAGACCAACAGGTCACCGCAGCGGTGAATGGTTCGCATCGACTGGAAAAAACGGCTTCCTTCATCGCTCATGGATGCGAAACCAAGGATTTGCCCCGGACCTATTTGATGGCCGGCCAGTAATTGGTATCGGTACCACTTGGTCAGAATTCACCCCATGTAATGCGCATTTACAACGTGTGGCCGAATCAGTAAAACGTGGAGTTTGGGAAGCTGGCGGATTCCCGCTTGAGTTTGCCGCAATGTCACTTGGTGAACCAGTTATGCGACCAACCACAATGTTGTATCGCAATCTTTTAGCGATGGAAGTTGAAGAGTTAATCCGTGCAAATCCAATGGATGGAGTTGTGCTCCTATCTGGTTGCGACAAAACGACACCTGGAATGTTGATGGGTGCAGCGAGTGTTGATATCCCAACTTTGATGATGACTGGCGGACCAATGCTTAACGGAAAATTCCGTGGCAAAGATATTGGATCCGGAACAGATGTTTGGAAATTCGCCGAAGATGTACGTGCTGGAACGATGAGCCTTGAAGAGTTTGCAGAAGCAGAAGCATGTATGTCACGTAGTGCCGGTCACTGTATGACTATGGGAACTGCATCAACAATGGCTTCTGTTACTGAAGCACTTGGTATGCAATTACCAGGAAGTGCTGCCATCCCTGCCGTTGATTCTCGTCGCTATGCATTGGCACAAATTGCTGGACGACGTATCGTCAAGATGGTTGAAGAGGATCTCAAAGTTTCTGACATTTTGACTCGTGAAGCATTCGAAAATGCAATTCGCATAACAGCCGCTATCGGTGGATCAACAAATGCCGTTGTTCACTTGTTAGCTATTGCTGGTCGTGTCGGAATTGATCTACCGCTAAAGGATTTTGACACTCTTGCATCTGATGTACCTGTACTTGTTAATTTGATGCCATCCGGTAAATACCTAATGGAAGATTTCTACTACGCAGGTGGATTGCCAGCAGTAATGAATGAACTTGGAAATATGATTCACCGAGATCACGTCACTGTTACTGGTAAAACCGTAGCCGAAAATATTGCTGGAATTAAAAACTGGAATGAAGATGTTATTACGCCAATATCTAAGCCGTTCCAAAATGCTGGCGGTGGCACCGTGGTTCTTTATGGATCACTTGCTCCAAACGGCGCGGTACTTAAAGTTTCTGCAGCATCGCCTCATCTACTAAAGCATCGTGGAAAAGCATTGGTCTTTTCACAAATCGAAGATTATGTAGATGTTTCAGATGATGACAACTTAGATGTTGACGAGAATTCAATTATTGTTATCCAACATGCCGGACCGCGCGGCTATCCAGGATTCCCTGAAGTTGGCAACGTTTCGATACCACGCAAATTATTAAAGCGTGGAATCACCGACATGATCCGTATTTCAGATGCTCGAATGAGTGGAACTGCTTTCGGAACAGTTGTCTTACATGTGGCACCAGAAGCCGCACTTGGTGGACCGCTTGCACTCGTACAAAATGGTGATGAAATTGAACTTGATGTTCTAAATCGTCGCCTAGATCTAATGGTCTCACCAGAAGAATTAGCTGAGCGTAAAAAGAAGTGGTCCCCACCTCCGGCCCCTGCTACACGTGGATGGGAACGTCTC
>JBILFD010000032.1:0-7595 GCA_044351765.1 Candidatus Nanopelagicaceae bacterium
GTGGCCTTGCAACTGGCTAAAAGTGCTGGAATCCCACCGCGGGAAATCGCACAAGTATTAGCAACTGCGTTCGCGCAAATTGATGGAGTTGAAAAAGCTGAAATTGCTGGACCTGGATTTATTAATTTAACTTTAGTTTCTGGTGCTCAAAGTGCAATTGTGAAAACAGTTTTGGATAAAGGTAAAAAATATGGTGAAGGAAATCTTTTAGCCGACTTAAAAATTAATCTTGAATTTATTAGCGCTAATCCAACTGGTCCGTTGCACTTAGGCCACACTAGATGGGCTGCCGTTGGTGACGCTATGGCTAGAGTTTTATCAGCGGCAGGTGCAAAAGTAACTCGTGAGTTTTATATCAACGATCGCGGAAATCAAATGGATTTATTTGGAGCATCACTTGCTGCTTCCGCACATGGATTGCCAATTCCAGAAAATGGATATCACGGCGAATACATTAAAGATTTAGCAAAAGAGGTAGTTGCCCAAAATCCAGAAATAATTAAATTAAGTGGCGATGATTCTCTAGTTGCTTTTCGCGAAGCTGGATATAAATTGCAACTAGCTCAACAACAAGGCGTCCTCAATAATTTCGGAAGTATTTTTGACGTTTGGTACTCAGAAAGAAAATTGCACGACAGTGGAGCGGTTGCAAACGTAGCCGAAAAGTTAAAAAAGAATGGTCATGTTTATGAAGATGCGGGTGCAACTTGGTTGCGAACAACTGATTTTGGTGATGACAAAGATCGAGTATTAGTTAAAGCAGATGGCGAACAAACTTACTTCACCTCAGACACTGCCTACTATTTAGATAAAAGATCTCGTGGTTTCGACTTATGCATTTACTTGTTAGGCGCAGATCACCATGGATATGTTGGGCGTTTAAAAGCATTAGTTTCTTGCACTGGTGATGACCCAGCTAAGAATTTGCAAGTACTCATAGGCCAGATGGTAAAGATCATTGAAAATGGCGAAGAATTAAAACTTTCAAAGCGAGCTGGAACCATTATTACTCTTGAGGAATTAGTTGAAAAAGTTGGAGTTGATGCTGCTAGGTATTCCCTTACGCGTTATCCCACCGATACTCCTCTGACTCTCGATGTGGATTTATTGAAAAAACGCACTAACGAAAATCCAGTTTTTTATGTGCAATACGCGCATGCCCGAATTAGTGCTCTATTGCGTAACGCCAAAGAAATCGGCATGAAAGTAGAGATTGCTGACTTCAAGCAAGAATTACTGGATAGTGAAGCAGAAGAAGCGTTAGCTGCATCAATAGCGCATTTTCCAAAAGTGGTTGCAAGTGCTGCAGAGCTTCGCGAACCACACCGCATCGCTCGCTATTTAGAAGAGTTGGCTGGCCACTATCACCATTTTTATGCCCATTCACGGGTTCTTCCGATGGGCGATGAGCCGATCACGGCTTTGCATCAATCGCGAGCATTGTTGTGTGATGCCACCCGCCAGGTCCTGGCAAACGGATTAGCACTGCTTGGCGTAAGCGCGCCAGAAAAAATGTGAGTAAATTGAATACTGTGAATATTTGGCCCCGAAACACAACTTTTGAGAATGGCGAAATACAACTAGCTGGAATTCGCGCACAAGAATTAGCAAAAGAATTTGGCACACCAGCATTTATCATCGATGAAGATGATTTTAGATCTCGAGTCCAAGATTTTAGAAAAGCCCTTGATTCAACTTTTGGTAGGGATAAGTCAGATTTAATTTATGCTGCAAAAGCTTTTCTTTCGGTGCAAGTTGTTAAATGGCTTGAACAAGAAGGTGCCGGATTAGATGTGTGTTCCGGTGGGGAGTTGGCAGTCGCACTTGCAGCAAAATTTCCAGCAAATCGAATTGAAGTTCATGGAAACAATAAGTCTTTAGCAGAGATTAGAACTGCAATTGAAATTGGCGTGCGGGTAATTGTTGCTGATTCATTATTTGAATTAGACAGAATTGAAGAGATTGCATCACAACTCGGTAAAAAACAGGCAATTCTTTTACGGTTAACCCCAGGAGTGGAAGCACATACTCATGAATTTATCTCCACTGCACATGAAGATGTGAAATTTGGATTTTCGATTTCAAGTGGCGCTGCTGCGGTGGCAACAAAGAAAGCATTGGAATCAAAACATATTGAAATGCGCGGCTTCCACTGTCACATTGGTTCACAGATTTTTGACAACAATGGTTTTGATATTGCAGCACAACGAGTAATTGAATTTATGGCAGAAATAAAAGGAGGACATGGGATTGAATTTCCTGATCTCGATCTCGGCGGAGGCTTTGGAATTGCTTACGTAGAAACAGACACACCACAAAGTGTTGAAGCAGTGATTAATAGAATGCATGAAATTGTTCTAGGCGAATGTAAGAAGCACGGTCTAGCGATTCCACATTTGTCGATAGAACCAGGACGTGCAATAGCTGGTCCATCGACGGTAACGCTTTATGAAGTGGGTACGACCAAAGAAGTTAAATTAGATGGAGACCGAGGACGTAATTACATTTCAGTAGATGGTGGAATGAGTGACAACATTAGACCAGCACTCTATGGCGCAGAGTATTCAGTGCAACTTGCGAATCGCACTTCAACCTCCCCGCTAACTTCTAGCCGAGTTGTCGGAAAACATTGCGAAAGTGGAGACATAATTATTCGCGAAGTCGATCTTCCTAGTGATGTAAAACCTGGTGACATTTTGGCAATTCCTGCAACCGGCGCCTATGGACGGAGCATGGCCAGCAATTACAACCATCAGCCTCGTCCACCTGTAATTGCGGTAAAAAATGGCCAGGCGCGCGTGATTTTGCGGCGTGAAACCGAGGCCGACTTGCTCAATCTAGAGGTCAACTCCTAAGAGTTAAGTTGATCGGTAGGCTGTGCATATGAGCTCAGCTAAAGGTGCACAAATTGATGCGCCCCTGCTAAAAGTTGGAATGCTTGGCGCCGGCGTTGTCGGGGGACAAGTGGCCCGTTTGTTAGTTGAGCAAAATAGCGATTTAGCGGCACGTTCTGGATCACAATTACAACTAGTTGCTATCTCTGTGAAAGATCTGAAGAAACCGCGTCCAGGTCTAACTAATTCTGGAGTAAGCGTTACCAGCGATGGGGAATCTATCGTTAACGATCCACAGATCGACATTGTTATTGAAGTGATGGGCGGCATTGAACCTGCACGGTCACTGATTTTGCAGGCATTAAAAAATGGAAAATCAGTTGTTACCGCAAACAAAGCATTACTCGCACAACATGGTGCAGAACTTTATGAAGCCGCTTCAGATAATGGTGTTGACATTTACTTTGAGGCAGCTGTTGCTGGAGCAATCCCAATTATTAGACCACTTCGTGAATCACTTGCCGGAGATCAAGTTAAACGTGTAATTGGAATTGTTAACGGAACAACAAATTACATTCTTAGCAAAATGGCAGCCTCTGGCGCATCTTTTGAAAGTGCACTTAAAGAAGCTCAAGCACTTGGCTATGCAGAAGCAGATCCAACCGCTGATGTTGAAGGTTTTGATGCTGCAGCGAAAGCTGCAATTCTGGCAAGTTTGGCATTTCATTCTCGAGTAACCGCGGCAGATGTTTATCGCGAAGGAATCTCTGAAGTATCTGCTGACATTGTTCGAATCGCGAGTGAAATGAACCATGTTGTTAAGTTATTAGCAATCGCACAATTAACAGAGGATGGAAGAATTGCAGTACGCGTTCATCCAGCGTTACTTCCAAAAGAACATCCACTAGCTGCGGTTAGAGATGCATTCAATGCAGTTTTCGTGGAAGCAAAATCTGCAGGAGAGCTAATGTTTTATGGTCGTGGAGCTGGCGGAGAGCCAACCGCGTCAGCAATTCTCGGAGATTTGGTAGCAGTTGCTCGTCATCGCGCTCTAGGCGGGCTTGGACCTAAAGAAAGTTCATATGCCGAACGTTCTATTGCACCAATGGGTGAAACATTAACCCGTTATTTGATTCGCTTAAATGTGACAGATCGTCCAGGAGTACTTGCATCAGTTGCGCAAGTATTCGCAGCACATTCGGTTTCAATCCAAACAGTTCGTCAAGACGGTAGTGATGAACAAGCAGAGTTAATAGTTGTAACTCACTCTGCAATGGATTCCGCATTGTCAGCCACCGTTGCTGATCTGCGAAAATTAGATACGGTTCGTTCAGTTGAAACTGTAATCAGAGTCGAAGGAGGCGCCAATTGATCTTTGGTAAACCAACCAACGCGCATCTTTGGCGCGGAATAATTGAGGAGTACCGCCATCGCCTGCCAGTTTCGCGAAAAACTCCGGTAGTAACTTTGCAAGAAGGTGGAACTCCACTTGTTTACGCCTGCGTTCTTTCCGAGATGTTGGATAACGAAGTTTGGGTAAAGGTAGAAGGTTGCAATCCGACCGGTTCTTTTAAAGACCGGGGAATGACAATGGCAATGAGTAAAGCTGCCGAAGATGGCGCACGTGCAGTCATCTGTGCATCAACTGGAAATACAAGTGCAAGTGCTGCTGCCTATGCCACTAAAGCTGGAATGATTCCTGCGGTATTAATCCCGGAAGGGAAAATCGCAATGGGCAAATTAGCCCAAGCAATAATTCATGGTGCAAAAATTTTACAAGTAGATGGAAATTTCGATGATTGCTTAACTCTTGCCCGTGAGTTGTCAGAAAATTATCCAGTTGCATTAGTTAACTCAGTTAACCCTTATCGAATTCAAGGTCAAAAAACTGGATCATTCGAAATCGTTGATGCGCTGGGCTTTGCGCCAGATATTCACGCACTTCCAGTTGGCAACGCTGGAAACATCACTGCATATTGGCTGGGGTACCAGGAGTATCAAAAAGATAAAATTTCAAAAACTTTGCCACAAATGTGGGGATTCCAAGCAGAGGGCGCAGCGCCAATTGTCCGCAATGAAGTTGTGAAAAACCCTGAAACAATTGCAACTGCGATTCGAATTGGAAATCCAGCATCCTGGGAGCAGGCTGTTGCTGCTCGTGATGATTCTGGTGGACGGATCGGAGCTGTTTCTGATCAAGAAATTTTGGCTGCATATCGCTTGATAGCTGGGCGTGAAGGAATTTTCTGCGAACCATCTTCTGCTGCTGGTCTTGCTGGTTTGATAAAGGCAAAAGCTGAAGGGCAATTACCTAAAGGCAAAAAAATCGTGATTACAGTTACCGGTAATGGACTCAAAGATGTGCAGTGGGCACTTGATGGTGCACCAGCACCAATTGTTATCCCAGTAAATGTTGCAAAAGCTGCCGAAGTTCTTGAGTTGGCATAATGCAAAGCAAACCAACTTTTCGCGCGACACCAGTAACAATTCGCACTCCAGCAAGCAGTGCCAATTTAGGCGCCGGTTTTGATTGTTTAGGTCTAGCCCTTGAAATTTACGATGGATATGCAGCGCAAGTTTCCGATGAAGCTGGTTTAGATATCCAAGTTGCTGGTGAAGGCGCTAATGAGATTAGAAAAGATGACAAGAATTTAGTAATTAAAGCAATGAATCGCGCCTTTGATCACATGGGCGGAAAGCCAAGAGGATTGTCAGTACGTGCATTAAATGCGATTCCTCACGGACGAGGATTAGGTTCCTCTTCAAGCGCAATCATTGGTGGACTTTACTTAGCGCGAGCATTAGTAATTTCAGGACAAGAGCGTTTAACAGATCAAGATTTACTTGCAATAGCAACAGAGATGGAAGGTCATCCCGATAACGTTGCTGCAGCTTTGTATGGCGGTGCAACTATTGCGTGGTTAGAAGGTGGTGTTGGTCGGGCAACTCCGATCACAGTTAATCATCGAATTAATGCAGTTGCATTCATTCCTGAAAGCGCAGTTGCAACATCGAGCGCGCGCAAAATGTTGCCTGATGAGGTTTTGTATAAAGATGCGACTGCAAATATTGCTCGCAGTGCGTTAATGGTTGAGGCGCTAAGCAATAAACCAGAGTTTCTTTATGAAGCGACACAAGATTTGATTCATCAAGAGTTTCGTAAATCTGCAATGCCAAAATCTTTTGCTCTAGTGCAAAAATTACGTAGTGCAGGAGTTGCTGCATTTATATCTGGTGCTGGTCCAACTGTCTTAGCGTTACATACTGGCTCGGTCACGGATGCACAAGAGATTGCTCGTGCTGGAGGTAGTTCATTCGCTACTCAGATACTGGGAATTAGCCGAGTTGGCGCCCATATATACAGCCCCAACTAGCCAGATAGTCGTAAATCAGCCCCAGGGTTGAGTGATATGCTTTTCTTACTCGGCCGGGATTGCCCCGAGTAAGCAAGAAAAATCACCTTCGCTTAAAATTCTTACCTCTCCAAGTTTTAAGTTAAATCCGGAAAAGCTTGAAACTTCTGTTAAGAATAACCAAAGCGATTAAAAAACCAACTGAGCTTATTTCTTAAGCCAAATAACCTGAATGAGGAAATGTGACTGAAACTTCAACCCGCGCGCGTAAACCAGCGAGCGATCTAAGCGCGATGCTCCTTCCCGAGCTGCGCAAAGTAGGTGTCCAACTTGGAATTGATGGCGCTGTAAAGATGCCAAAAGCTGCACTTGTTACCGCAATTAGTGATTTACAAGCCGCTAATCGCGCTGCATCAGCAAAACCTGCACGCAAAGAGCGCTCAGCAGACAAGGAAAGTTCAGCTGAAAAAGCTGGTAACTCTAACTCTGGGAATGAAAGTTCTAACGAGAGCCGCGAGGATAGCCGCGACAATCGTGGTGACCGCAATGATCGTGGTGACCGCAATGATCGTGGTGACCGCGGTGACCGCGACAACCGCAATGATCGCAATGACCGTGGTGATCGTGGTCGCGACCGTCATCGTGATCGTGATCGCAACCGTGATCGCAACCGCCCTCCACGCGAAGAGCGTGAACCAGTTATTTCCGAAGATGATGTTTTAGTTCCAGTCGGTGGTTTAGTAGATATCCTCGATAACTTCTCATTTATTCGTACAAGTGGTTATCTTCCAAGCCCTAACGATGTGTATGTCTCTATGCAACAAGTACGTCGATATGGACTTCGTAAAGGAGATGTTGTTACAGGCGCGGTTCGTGAACCACGTGAAGGCGAGCGTCGTGAGAAATTTAATGCGCTGCTTCGCTTGGACACTATTAATGGAATGGAACCAGACGAGGCTAAAGACCGGATTGAGTTCAACAAATTAGTGCCGCTTTACCCACAAGATCGTTTACGTCTAGAAACAGAACCAAACATTTTGACCACACGTGTTATCGATCTGATTGCACCAATTGGAAAAGGTCAACGTGGACTAATCGTTTCGCCGCCAAAAGCCGGAAAGACGATGGTTCTTCAAGCGATCGCAAACGCGATCACAAAAAATAACCCTGAAGTTCACTTAATGGTTGTTCTTGTAGATGAGCGACCTGAAGAAGTTACAGATATGCAACGTTCTGTTAAGGGTGAAGTAATTTCTTCCACATTTGATCGTCCAGCAGAAGATCACACAACTGTTGCAGAACTTGCAATTGAACGCGCTAAGCGCTTAGTTGAATTAGGACATGACGTAGTTGTGCTTCTTGATTCAATCACTCGTTTGGGTCGTGCATACAACATTGCTGCACCTGC
>JBILFD010000033.1:0-7561 GCA_044351765.1 Candidatus Nanopelagicaceae bacterium
AAAGTTGCTGCTGAACCTGAGGCAAGTAGTAATGAAGCGACTCCGCCATCAAGGGCAGCTAAACGTTGTTCGACTGCATCTTGAGTTGGGTTCATGATTCGGGTATAGATATTTCCAAGCTCTGCTAGACCAAAGAGATCAGCAGCATGCTTGGTGTCGCGGAACTGATAAGCAGTAGTTTGATAAATTGGAAGTGCACGAGCACCTGTTGTTGGATCTGGTACTTGACCAGCGTGAATTTGAGCGGTTTCAAATTGTGGTTGTGATGACATAACTAGACCTCCGGTTAGGGGGTATCGCTTTTTATCGCTAGATACCCGCGCTTGCCACTATCACTTCGATAGCGACCTGGTCTTCACCCGGAGCACCCCACCGCGGTGGAGGGTTGCCGTCCAGTAAGCCGGGGCTAAAACCTGGAACTCATGACCTATGGGAAAAGATAGAGAAGTTATCTAAAAATGTCCACTCCGATTAACCAGGTTTTAAGCCGCTCCCAAAATCTCTTCGCTGATCTTTGGGTGCAACTCTTCCCGCATCTTGCAGAAGGCTTCTCGTGGCCAACCAGCGCTGAATGTACGGCGTAACAAGAGGGCCAATGAATATTGCGAATCATTTGCAAGAGCCCGGTCTAATGCACGATGTGCGAGTGCGCCATCGCCACGTTCGTAAGACAAAATTGCAAAGATGCTCGAAACAGATGGAACGTTTTTCTCTGGAGCCATTCGAAGTAACCATCTCCACATGTTCCAATGCGTAATTAACAATTGTTTTCCATGTGCACCAATTGCAAAATCTCTGACTTGGATATCAAATAGCGCAGCGAATACTTCAACTACTAATTGCCGATCTTTTACATAACCTTTTGCAGTGAATTCGCTTATTAATTTCAAGAGAGAAACCACGCCAGCTTTAGAACACTCTTTCTGTCCCAGGGTTTGTAGATAATCCCAATGCTGATCAATCGCTTCAGTAAAGCCTTCATCCCACTGCGAAGGGGCAAAAGCAATGGATGCGATCAACTCTTCCTCGCTTTGCAGTGGCATCAGATTTCCGGCGGCTACCTCTTCGGCTGCCAGTAGCGATGTGGCAATTTCGGGAAGTGCCCTACCTTCAAGTGGACAACATTCATCATCAACACAACTTAATGAACGCCAACGCTCTGCTGAGACAACCACAAAATCGCGCACTGGAATTGATTTATTCAGGTCAGCAAAAAGTTGTTTCAAAAAGAGGGAATTAAAATCTAACTCTACTGGTAAATACGCAACCAAAAGAATCTCCTCCGCTTTGTGGCCACTTAGTTGAGCCAACAACTCATCCGCTACTTCCGAATATTTATCTTGGGGAGGGAAATCCGAGCGCATAGTTAGGTCAACGATTTGCCCTTTAATCGAAACCACAATCAAAGAGTTGGCTGGAGTGAAACCTAAAAGAAATGGAATGGCGATGAGTAAATCTGATGGACTAGTTATTAAGCGAGGATTTTTCATGGGCTAACTTTGGACGGCTTTGGATTTTTCTCTTTGAGAGTATTACTTCAACTGTGGAAAAAATCAGCCAGTGAAAACTGTCCGTGCTCTCATTATTTGAATTTGATTCCATTGATTTGTTGTTATTACACCAGGTATTTGTAGCCACACTCCCCCGTCTAGACGGTATCTGCCACTCCAATTGATCATTAATCCAACGTTCTTAACTCCCGAATTCAAATAAGTATGCGTAATTTCAAAAGAGGGAAATGGCGAGCCGATCAATTGTGTTTCTAAAGTGGAATTATCACCCCAACTCCATAAGTATTTTGCACTCAGATCAAGATCGATCTTTACATCCAGTAAGCGCAAACTCTTTTTGAAAATCCGCGGAGAATCCGTCCAAAAAATCACCGGTTCGCGAATCAGAATTCCACTCTGCGGTTGTAGAAAAATGCTCGCTACAGGAAGAAGCTGTCTAATTTGGTCATTCAAAGATTTGCGAACTACTTTTTTGCGTACCGGCGTAATTCGCGGTTTCGGTTTTACTCGTTGAATGGGTTTACGGGCAGGGGTTTTGCTTAAGGTTGGCTTCGGCGTCGGCTTCGGTGCTGGCTTCTGTGTCGGTGAAACGACAGGTTTAGGTATCGGCCGAGGTGTGTACTTAGGTTTTACTGGAGTCCGTTTGCCTGTAATAACAAGTGCGCCATTTTCTACTGTTAAATCAATGCAGGTTTTTGTGCAATTAGCAGCAATTGAAAAAACATTTGATTCGAAAGCCAATACCAGTGCGGAAACAATCAAAACTCTGAAAAACCTCAAAGAGAGCTCGAAGCGATCTGCCAATTATTTTGAATTTGCTCGATCCCTAAGGTTGCACTGCTTGCGACCCCGGGAATCTTTAACGCAACTCCACTTTCTAGATTTAATTGCAAGGCATTAGACCGCTCTAAAAATAGTTGGAGGGTGATTTGATCTTCGCTAATTGATATCGGTTTTAGTTGCGTTATTTCATATCTCCCTCCAACCACAACCGCGTCTCGATAAAGTTCCTGAATTCCAATACCTGGTTTCAAACAAGTGCACGAACTTTTGGCACTTTTATTGAATCTGCTTAAGTCCCCAGTGCTCATAGCAAAATTCAACGCATCGACATACTCCACAACTAGAGTTATTGCCTGCGCCGGGATTTCTTGTGAGATTTCGTAAGTTGCATCATCAAAAGAGTGAGAACTCTGGATCGGTAATTTGGCACCTTCAATATCTGGAGTTTCAGCACACCCACTTAAAATAAATATTCCAGTAAGTGCCAGCAAAGTAATTACCTTCATGCGACTGGAGCGTAAAAGAATGGTAAATATTAGGGGCCTGTGCCCTTTCGCTCGGTGCAAAAACTCTTCTTGTGGTACCAATACCCTGTGGCTTTTCGAGATGGTGATGGATGGGTCGAGTGCATCTGTGGCGTGCGCCATTGGGGCAAACATGGCGCTGCCGGAATTCTTTTGCTCCGTGATAACCAAGTGTTGATGCAACATCGCGCTGAGTGGGTTCAAAATGGCGGAACTTGGGGAATCCCAGGTGGGGCTTGCGATTCACATGAGAGTTCACTCGAAGGCGCATTGCGCGAGGCGAATGAAGAGGTTGGTATTTCTGCTGAAGAGATTTCAGTTATTCGAATTGAACGTGAAGCACATGGTGAGTGGTTTTATGACACTGTAATTGCACATGCACTAGAAAATTGTGATCCGATTACTGCAAATGATGAATCTCAAGAGTTACGTTGGGTCAACCGTGAAGATGTTGCACAAATGAATTTACATCCTTCATTTGCCCGCAACTGGGAAAAGCTGCGGGCAAATCTTCCTTAATTCTTGGTTGATACTTCCTTAATACTTCTTATTGATTTAACTGCAACCTGATGTTGATCCGCAACCTTCGCAGACATAACATGCACCAGCAGCGCGCATTTTCACACCGCAAGTAAGACACATTGGTGCATCTGCACTGCGACCGGTCATTGCTTCAAAGAGATCCGTTGAAGATCCGACTGTTGTTGCAGTTGGAGCAGCTGTAGCCACTACAACCGGTGCGCTTTCAATCTTTACATCAGCAACCTTTGATTTAGCAGGAGTGATTTCAACTTCATCCATCGCTGGTTGGGCTGGTTCAGGTGCCTCTGTTGCGTATGTACCTGAATCAAGTGCACGTGCACGCTCTGCTGCTGAGTAGATACCAAGTGCGGCACGCTCATCAGCTGGCAAGTAATCAAGTGCAAGACGACGGAAGATGTAATCCATCATTGATTGGGCCATACGGATATCAGCATCATCTGTCATACCGGCTGGCTCGAAACGCAAGTTAGTAAATTTCTGTACATAACTCTCGAGTGGAACGCCATATTGCAAACCGATTGATACTGCAATTGAGAAAGCATCCATTACACCGGCAAGAGTTGAACCTTGCTTGCCGAGTTTCAAGAAAACTTCACCAAGTGCGCCATCTTCATATGCACCTGCGGTCATATAACCCTCGGCACCGCCGACACTAAATGAGGTGGTACGTGATGGGCGTGATTTTGGAAGACGCTTGCGAACTGCTGGAGCTGGTGCTGCACTCTCAACAACGGCATCTGCTTTCTTTGCTTTGCCATCAGATAGTGGTTGTCCAACTTTGCAATTGTCACGGTAAACGGCGAGCGCTTTGATACCTAACTTCCAGCTCTCGTAGTAAACCTCTTCAACATCTTCGATTGTTGCATCTTCTGGAAGGTTAACTGTTTTTGAGATTGCACCAGAAAGGAATGGTTGTGCTGCGGCCATCATGCGCACATGTCCCATTGGAGCGATCGAACGAGCACCTAATGCGCAGTCAAAGACATCGTAATGTTCGGTCTTTAATCCTGGAGCATCGATTACGTGTCCATTTGCAGCAATGTATTCAACAATTGCTTCAACAGTCTCTTCTGCATAACCAAGTTTGCGAAGTGCTGCAGGAACTGTTTGGTTAACGATCTGCATAGATCCGCCACCAACAAGTTTCTTGAATTTAACAAGTGAGAAGTCAGGTTCGATGCCAGTTGTATCGCAATCCATCATCAAACCAATAGTTCCGGTTGGAGCTAGAACTGAGGCTTGCGCGTTACGCCAACCATTTTTCTCACCAATCTTCAATCCGGTTTCCCATTCGGCATTAGCAATTGTCCATACATCGCGATCAAGTGAAGTAACGCTGCGGGCTGCAACAGATGCTGCTGCGTGCTTACGCATTACGCGGGTATGTGCTTGTGCGTTGCGAGCATAACCTTCGTATGGTCCAACAATTCCGGCGATCTCTGCGGAGCGACGGTATGAAGTTCCGGTCATAAGTGAGGTGATTGCACCGGTAAGAGCGCGTCCACCTTCGCTGTCATATGGAAGACCAGATGCCATCAAAAGTGCACCGATGTTTGCAAATCCGATTCCAAGTTGGCGGTAAGAGCGAGTTGTTGCTCCAATTGCCTCAGTTGGGAAATCTGCGAAACAGATTGAGATATCCATTGCAGTAATGATCATCTCAGTTGCTTTAACAAAGGTCTTTGCATCAAATGAACCATCTGATTTTAGGAACTTCATCAAGTTAAGAGATGCCAAGTTACAAGAAGAGTTATCTAGTGACATGTACTCAGAGCATGGATTGGATGCGTTGATCCGGCCAGTCTCTGGGTTTGTGTGCCAATCATTGATGGTGTCGTCGTATTGAATTCCTGGATCAGCACATGCCCAAGCTGCTTCAGCCATTTTGCGGAATAGTTCGCGAGCTTTAACAGTCTCGATAATTTCACCAGTTGAGCGAGCGCGAAGACCGAAATCTTTGCTCTCTTCGTAGGCGCGCATGAAGTCATCACTTACGCGAACTGAGTTGTTTGCATTTTGGTATTGCACGGAGATGATGTCTTTTCCACCAAGGTCCATGTCGAAACCAGCATCACGGAGTGCGCGAATCTTTTGTTCTTCAGAAACTTTGGTCTCAATGAACTCTTCGATATCTGGGTGATCGACATCCAAAACAACCATCTTTGCTGCGCGGCGTGTAGCGCCACCTGATTTGATGGTTCCAGCAGATGAGTCAGCACCACGCATAAAGGAAACTGGTCCTGATGCGGTGCCGCCTGATTTTAGTAATTCTTTTGATGAACGGATGCGTGAAAGATTTAAGCCAGCACCTGATCCGCCTTTGAAGATCATTCCTTCTTCGCGGTACCAGTTCAAGATTGAATCCATGGTGTCATCAACAGAAAGAATGAAGCAAGCACTTACCTGTTGTGGTGCGTTGGTTCCAACGTTAAACCAAACTGGTGAGTTGAAAGAGAAAATCTGGTGCAACAACATATGTGTTAATTCGTGTTCGAAGATCTCTGCATCTGCATCAGTTGCAAAATAACCTTCAGCTTTTCCAGCTTTGGTATATGTAAGCACTACGCGATCAATGACCTGCTTTAGTGACCATTCACGGTTTTCATGACCAACAGCCCCACGGAAGTATTTGGTGGTAACGATCATCGAAGCATTTAGTGACCAGGCCTCTGGATACTCAACACCACGTTGCTCAAATACGATTTCACCGCTCTTCCAATTTGTCTGAACGACATCGCGTCGCTCCCAAGTCACTGCGTCATAAGGATGTAGACCCGGCGTTGTATAAATCCGCTCCATCTTCAAACCTGTTTTATTTTTGCTTCCGGTGCGGTTGATTACCGTGTCTGACATTTGCGCTTCCTCTTTCTCGATATTTCTAGTTATTTGTTTTTACTTTTCTTTTATTTTTACTTACATTCATTTCATTTACTGCTCTTACTTACTGCTATTTTCCGATCTTCGAAAAACGTCCGTTTCCTCATTTTCAAGGGCGGATGGAAGTACTCGAAGAAGAGCGATCTCTCCTTCGAAATCATCAAGTGAATTGAAGTTGCGGTAGACCGATGCATAACGCAGGTAGGCAACCTCATCTAATTCACGTAGTGGTCCAAGAATTGCCATTCCGACCTCTTGGGTTTCAATCTCAGCTTGTCCGGTTGCTCGCAACGCCTCTTCGACTCTTTGAGCCAAAAGAGCTAAGTCATCATCGTCGACTGGACGACCCTGACAAGCTTTACGAACGCCCGCTGCAACTTTTTCGCGGCTGAAAGGCTCAGAAGCACCGCTTCTTTTCACAACTGACAATGCTGAAGTCTCTTGGGTGGTGAAACGTCGGCCACAGGTCACACATTCACGGCGGCGGCGAATTGAGGAGCCATCATCGATTGGGCGGGAGTCGACTACACGCGAATCAGCTTGTCGGCAAAATGGACAGTTCATATCGGTACACCCCCTTTAAAGTGCGAAAATAGGTATTGCTGGATAAAGATTTACAGCCGTTTCAGCCCTATTTCGCGCTGCCTTGGGGATAAGGCTGTGGAGGAACTGTGGAGCAGTAAGCACAATCTGTGGACGAACCACACGGTTGTAAGTACTACATCTAGTGGTAACAGTAGAGCAGGGGTAGAGGGTTCGCAACCCTAAAAACGGCGTGTCGAAAAAGTATTTTTTCAAAGTAGTTCAAAACCGAGATCTTTTTACTTATTTAATTAGCGGCACCAAAATCTTTGTGCCTGCCTGCAAAGTGGCCCCGGCAAAAGGGTTGAGTTCGTGGATCTGATCAATCACATCTTGGGTCGAACGCCCTGGGGCGATCGCCCGAGCGATAGACCAGTAGCTCTCACCAGGCTGGACGATGATCTCTTCGGCCGATACGGATGCGGCTCCTGTGGTTGTTGAAGTAGTTGAGGCTGCGGCACCATTAAAGGCGGAGAAGGTGGCTGCAAAGGTTGATGTCGCCAAGATCAGGGCGGAGACCATTACAACTGAGCGCCCACGGCTTGTGAGGGTTAACCTGACTGGAGTGGCTGGGGAATTAGCCATTTGGTGCCTGCTTTCTACTCTCTAATACTTCTGGCGAATACTTACCACGTTCTAGACGGATTAGAACGTGTGTTCGAATTAAACTCCACCCCACTGACATATGTCAAGAAAATTCGAACAGATGTTTGAATAATTTCTATTTCCAAGGTAAAGTTG
>JBILFD010000181.1:0-2503 GCA_044351765.1 Candidatus Nanopelagicaceae bacterium
CACCCGTGAACGTGTTCGCATCGACATTCACACTGCACGACCTGGCATCGTTATCGGTCGCCGTGGAATGGAAGCAGATCGTCTGCGCATGGATCTTGAGAAGCTAACTGGCAAGCAAGTTCAATTAAATATTCTTGAAGTTAAGAATCCAGAAATTGATGCACAACTTGTTGCTCAAGGCGTTGCAGAACAACTTGCAAGCCGTGTTTCTTTCCGTCGTGCAATGCGTAAATCAATGCAGACTGCACTTAAGTCTGGTGCTAAAGGAATTCGTGTTCAATGTAACGGTCGTCTTGGTGGAGCAGAAATGTCTCGCTCTGAGTTCTACCGTGAAGGTCGCGTTCCGCTACACACATTGCGCGCAGATATTGATTACGGTTTCTATGAAGCAAAAACTACTTTCGGTCGCATCGGTGTAAAAGTTTGGATCTACAAAGGCGACATTCTTGAGACTCGTGCAACTCGTCAAGCAGAAGCATTAGCTGCTGCTCGTACAGGTGCAGCTCGAGGAAGTTCAGCTCGCGGACCAGCCGGACCAGTTGCTCCTGATGCAGCACCAGTTGTTGAAGGAGGACAGGCCTAATGTTGATTCCTCGTAAAGTTAAATTCCGTAAGCCGCACCACCCATCTCGTTCAGGTGCGTCAAAAGGTGGAACTGCAGTCTCTTTCGGAGATTTCGGAATCCAAGCTCTTGAACCTGCTTACGTAACTAACCGTCAGATTGAGGCAGCGCGTATCGCGATGACTCGTCACATTAAACGTGGTGGAAAAGTTTGGATCAATATTTATCCAGATGTTCCATTAACAAAAAAACCAGCTGAAACTCGTATGGGTTCCGGTAAAGGTTCACCAGAATGGTGGATCGCAAACGTCAAGCCAGGTCGCGTGATGTTTGAGATCTCTGGTGTCACTGAGGCTATTGCTACTGAGGCAATGACTCGTGCAATCCATAAATTGCCAATGAAGTGCCGCATCGTTCGACGTGAGGAGGCGTAATGGCTAACAACGTGAATGAAGTTCTACGCGCGCTAACCATTGACGAATTAGAGGCCAAACTGCGTGAGTCGAAGGAAGAATTATTCAACCTTCGCTTCCAAGCAGCAACCGGTCAACTAGAAAGCCATGGTCGCTTAACCGCGGTCCGCAAAGAGATTGCGCGTATCTACACGATCATGCGCGAACGTGAATTAGGAATTGGTATTGGGGGTGCTGCATGAGCGATCAAAAATCTACTCCTTCATCGGAAGAGCGTGGTTTTAGAAAAACCCGTGAAGGTTTGGTAACTAGCAACAAGATGGATAAAACCGTCACTGTTGTAGTTGAAGATCGTGTGAAGCACGCTCTGTACGGAAAAGTTATGCGACGTGCCCATAAGTTGAAGGCGCATGATGAAGCTAACGAATGTGGAATGGGTGATCGCGTTCTAATTATGGAAACGCGTCCACTTTCAGCCACAAAGCGTTGGCGCGTTGTGCAAATTCTTGAAAAAGCCAAGTAAGAGCGGGAGAAAAAAGCCATGATTCAACAAGAGTCGCGACTTCGCGTCGCCGACAACACTGGGGCTAAGGAACTGCTCTGCATCCGCGTACTTGGAGGCACCAGACGTCGTTATGCCAGCATCGGTGACATCATCGTTTGCTCGGTTAAAGATGCAATTCCTGGTGGTCAAGTTAAGAAAGGTGAAGTCGTAAAGGCTGTCATCGTTCGCACCACTAAAGAGAACCGTCGTGCTGATGGTTCATACATTAAATTTGATGAGAACGCTGCCGTTATTTTGAAAGCTGACGGTGAGCCACGTGGAACCCGTATTTTCGGACCAGTTGCACGTGAACTTCGCGATAAGAAATTTATGAAGATCATTTCACTTGCTCCGGAGGTGCTATAAAAATGGCAAAAATCCGTAAGGGTGACACTGTTCAAGTGATCGCCGGCAAAGATAAGGGAGTTACCGGAAAGGTAATTTCAGTATTAGTTGAAAAAGATCGCGTAATTGTCGAAGGTGTGAATCAGATTAAGAAGCACACCAAAGAGAGTTCAACTGATCGTGGCGTACGCACCGGTGGAATTATCACTACTGAGGCTCCGATCCACATCTCAAATGTTCTGGTTGTCGATGAAGATGGTCGCGCAACACGTCTTGGATCTCGCAAAGATGAAAAGGGCAAAAATGTTCGCATTTCACGTCGCACCGGAAAGGACATCCGATGAGTACTGCAACTAGCGCACGCTTAAAGGATCGCTACCGCGCTGAAATTCTTCCTGCTATGCGTGAAGAATTTAAGTATGCAAATGTGATGCAGGTCCCTACCCTTGTGAAGATTGTTGTAAACATGGGTGTTGGCGAAGCTGCTCGCGATTCAAAATTAATTGAAGGTGCAATCAAAGATCTTTCAGCGATCACCGGACAACGTCCACAAGTGACTCGTTCAACAAAGTCAATTGCACAATTCAAATTGCGTGAGAACATGCCAATTGGTGCGCACGTAACAATGCGTGGAGATCG
>JBILFD010000079.1:0-5025 GCA_044351765.1 Candidatus Nanopelagicaceae bacterium
GATCGCCTTTTGAGCATCTCTCTTCCACGTATCCGTGACTTCCGTGGATTATCTCCAAAGCAATTTGATGGCCATGGAAATTACACATTCGGTTTAACCGAACAAGTTGTATTCACCGAGATCGATCAAGACAAAATTGATCGTCCTCGCGGAATGGACATCACTGTTGTAACTACTGCGAAAAATGATGAAGAAGGGCGCGCGTTACTACGCAAACTCGGCTTCCCATTTAGGGAGAACTAAAAATGGCGAAAACATCACTAAAAGTTAAAGCCAGCCGTAAGCCAAAGTTCAAGGTTCGCGGTTACACCAGATGTCAGCGCTGTGGACGTCCACGTGCTGTCTACCAAAAGTTTGGAATTTGCCGCGTTTGTTTCCGCGAAATGGCACATGCCGGCGAACTTCCTGGAATCACAAAGGCCAGCTGGTGACCTCACCAGCGGTTGCATCAAACCCGAGCAAGAAAACTACGGAGCAGGTCCTAACGGAAACCACTTCGAGGAAGGTTAAGGCGAACCAACTATGACAATGACAGATCCCATCGCAGATATGTTGACGCGATTGCGGAACGCCAATTCGGCATACCACGACAAAGTGGCGATGCCATCTTCAACCGTCAAGGCACGTATTGCTGCAATCCTCAAGCAAGAGGGTTACATCAGCGGTTACGAGATCGTGACTAATGAAACTGGAATTGGAAAGACGCTAACTATTGATCTTAAGTACGGCGCGAATCGTCAGCGTTCAATCGCTGGCGTGCGTCGCGTGAGCAAACCAGGACTTCGCGTTTACGCAAAGTCAACTGCGTTGCCGCGCGTTCTTGGTGGTTTAGGTGTTGCCATCATTTCAACTTCATCCGGATTGCTTACTGATAAGCAAGCTGGCAAACAGGGAGTAGGCGGGGAAGTTCTCGCCTACGTATGGTGAGCGCTGATGTCACGAATTGGTAAACAACCCATCACGCTTCCTAAGGGAGTAGAAGTTTCACTAGAAGGTCAGCATGTTGCTGTTAAAGGTCCTAAAGGATCTTTATCTCACACTGTTGCACTTCCAATCACAATTACAAAGAGCGATGAAGGTGTCTTAACACTTACCCGTCCAAACGATGAGCGCCAAAGTCGTTCACTTCACGGACTTTCACGCACTCTTGTTTCAAACATGATCGAAGGCGTAACAAACGGTTATGAAAAGAAGTTAGACATTATTGGTGTTGGTTACCGTGTTGCAGCAGAAGGTAAAAACCTTACCTTTGCACTCGGATTCAGCCACCCAGTAAATGTTGTTGCTCCTGAAGGAATTACTTTTGTAGTTGAGTCACCAACTAAGTTCTCAGTTCAAGGAATTGATAAGCAATTAGTTGGCGAAGTAGCCGCAAATATTCGCAAGATTCGTCCACCAGAGCCTTACAAAGGCAAGGGTGTGCGCTATGTCGACGAAGTTGTTCGACGCAAGCAAGGAAAGGCAGGTAAGAAGTAATGGCTATCGGAGTAAAGGTCCGTAAAGGATCGGCCCAAGTTGCCAAAGCTCGCCGCCACTTCCGCGTGCGTAAAAAAGTTTCCGGTACCGCAGCACGTCCGCGTCTTGTTGTGACTCGTTCATCTCGCCATGTATTTGCGCAGATCGTCGATGATACAAAGGGACATACTCTTGCATCAGCTTCGACTATGGAAGAGAACTTCCGTAATTCGAAAGATGACAAAACCAGAAAAGCTCGCTTAATCGGTCAACTACTTGCAGATCGCGCAAAAAGCGCTGGAGTTTCTACAGTTGTATTTGATCGTGCCGGAGCAAAGTACACCGGTCGAATTGCCGCTCTTGCTGACGGCGCACGCGAGAATGGATTGGAGTTCTAATGGCTGCTGAAAGAAGTACTAATCCAGGTGCACCTGCTTCAGATGGACGTCGCGAAAAACGTGAACGTCGCGATGGTGGCGGACCAGAAAAAAGCCAGTACATCGAACGTGTTGTCTTCATCAACCGGGTTTCTAAAGTTGTAAAAGGTGGACGTCGTTTCTCCTTTACCGCTCTAGTAGTTGTTGGCGATGGAAAAGGTATGGTCGGTGTTGGTTACGGCAAAGCAAAAGAAGTTCCTGCTGCAATTGCCAAGGGAGTTGAAGAAGCTAAAAAAGCATTCTTCAAAGTTCCAATGATCCAAGCAACCATTCCTCACCCAGTTCAAGGCGAAGCTGCTGCTGGAGTTGTACTCCTAAAGCCAGCAAGTCCTGGTACTGGAGTTATCGCTGGTGGTCCAGTTCGTGCCGTACTTGAGTGCGCTGGAATTCACGATGTACTTAGCAAATCCCTCGGTTCAAATAATGCGATCAACATTGTTCATGCAACTGTTGCAGCGCTAAAGAGCCTCGAGCACCCAAGTGCAATTGCTGCGCGTCGCGGTCTTCCACTCGAAGATGTTGCGCCTAATCGTTTACTTAAAGCAATTAATTCAGATCTACATCCAGTATCGGCAGGTGCATAAATATGGGTCGCTTAAAAGTAACTCAACTACGCTCCAAAGTCGGCGGAAGACCAGAACATCGCGAGACTCTTCGCTCACTCGGTCTTAAGCGCATCGGTGATGTTGTCGTAAAAGAAGATCGTCCAGAGATTCGCGGAATGGTTAAAGCTGTTCGCCATCTCATTCTTGTGGAAGAGGTCGAATAAATGACTCTTAAAATGCACCATCTACGTCCTGCCCCAGGAGCGAAGAAAGATCGCGTTCGTAAAGGTCGCGGAGAAGCTTCCAAAGGTAAAACTTCTGGTCGAGGTGGAAAAGGTACGCACGCGCGTAACACTGTTCGCATCGGTTTTGAAGGCGGTCAAATGCCGTTACATATGCGTCTTCCAAAACTCAAGGGCTTTAAAAACCCAGAGCGTGTGGAATACCAGGCCGTTAATGTGGCAACTCTGAATGAACTATTTCCAAAAGGTGGCACCGTAACTGTTGCCCAACTTATTGAATATGGCGCAGTCCGCAAAGGACTTCCAGTCAAGGTTCTTGGAAATGGCGAGATCTCTGTTGCAATCACAATCGCAGTTCAAGGATTTTCTGCTACAGCCGAAGAGAAAATTAAGGCTGCTGGTGGCAAAATTACCAAGGTAGCTAAACTCTAAACAAGTTTTCCTAAGGGTATTAAGACTCTAAAAAGGGAGTAAAGAATGATCGCTGCATTTGGAAAGGCCTTTAAAACGCCTGATCTGCGCAAAAAGATTTTCTTTACTCTCTCGATTATGGCCCTATTCCGTTTTGGTTCAGTTATTCCAACCCCAGGCATTTCATATACAAATGTGCAGACCTGTTTAAATCAGGTTCAAACCGGTGGTTTGTTTGGATTAATTAACCTTTTCAGCGGTGGAGCGTTGTTGCAACTCAGTGTTTTCGCACTTGGAATCATGCCGTACATCACCAGCTCAATCATTGTGCAGCTTTTGACGGTAGTTATTCCACGTTTTGAAGCGTTGAAAAAAGAGGGTCAATCTGGAAGTGCGAAGTTAACTCAGTACACCCGTTACCTAACAATCGGTTTAGCAATCTTGCAATCATCTGGTTTGGTGGCAGTTGCCCGTACACCAGGACGACTTTTCTCTGGTTGTTCTGCAGAGATCATTCCAGATACATCTTGGTCAAGAATTTTAACAATGGTTGTAGTCATGACTGCTGGAACATCAGTAATCATGTGGCTTGGTGAATTAATCACTGATCGTGGCGTTGGTAATGGAATGTCAATCCTGATTTTCACATCAATTGCTGCAAGTTTCCCTGGTCAACTTTGGAGCATCAGACTTCAAAAAGGTCTCTTTGTTTTCCTAATTGTTATGGCTGTTGGAGTTTTGATTGTTGCTGCTGTTGTTTTCGTTGAGCAAGCGCAACGTCGTATTCCAGTGCAATATGCAAAACGCCAAGTTGGAAGCCGCAGTTATGGTGGAGCAAGTACTTATATTCCAATCAAGGTTAACCAAGCTGGAGTTATCCCAGTAATCTTTGCTTCCTCCTTGCTTTATATTCCATCACTTGTTGTGAACCTTTCCGGCAGTCAAGCATCTTGGGCTGTTTGGATTCAGCAAAACTTTGTAACCGGTGATCACTGGACTTACGTCCTCACATATTTTGCGATGATCATCTTCTTTACCTACTTTTATGTTTCAATTACTTTTAACCCTGAAGAAGTCGCTGAAAACATGCGTAAATATGGGGGATTCATCCCAGGTATTCGCGCTGGTCGCCCAACTGTTGAGCATTTGCAATATGTATTGTCGCGAATCACCGCACCAGGCTCGCTCTACTTAGGTTTGGTCGCGATCATTCCAGTAATTGCTCTTGCATTAGTTGGCGCAACCCAGAACTTCCCATTTGGAGGAACTGCAATTTTGATCGTTGTTGGCGTAGGTCTTGATACTGCGAAACAGATTGAAAGCCAATTGCAACAACGTTCATATGAAGGTTTCTTGCGGTAATGCGTTTAGTTTTAGTTGGACCACCAGGAGCTGGAAAAGGGACCCAAGCCGAATTCTTGTGCGCCCATTATGGAATTCCACATATTTCAACCGGAGATATTTTCCGGGCCAATTTATCTGCTGGAACTGCATTAGGAATTGAAGCTAAGGGGTACATGGATCGTGGAGATCTTGTCCCAGATTCAGTAACCAACAGCATGGTTGAAGCAAGATTAAATGAATCTGATTTAGATAATGGATTTTTACTAGACGGTTTTCCACGCAATGCTGCACAGGCTGCGGTTTTAAAAGAGATTCTCAAGCGAATAAATGCGCCTTTAGATTGCGTACTTGAATTGCAGATCGATGAAGAGGAAATCGTTACACGTTTGGCAAGTCGAAATCGCGATGACGATAATGCAGATGTCGTTCGCCACCGTTTAAAAGTTTATCGTGATCAAACAGCGCCAATTATTGATTTCTACAAGAATGAGAATTTACTAACTGCAATTAATGCTTCTGGATCCATTGCAGATATTACTGAGCGGGCAATCGCAGCGCTTTCTGCTAAAAAATAATTTGGTTTTTCATGGC
>JBILFD010000034.1:0-7519 GCA_044351765.1 Candidatus Nanopelagicaceae bacterium
TCGAACCACCGAAGGTGCTTCTGGAAGATATTGGCTAGTCAACAATGGAGTAAAGAGCTCTGCTGCAATTTCAGTGCCTAAAGGTAGAGATACTCTTTCGAGTACTAAGGCGTATGCAAAAGTTGTGAAAGGTAAGAAAGTTTTGCTAGTGACAGATCCATGGCATTGTCTTCGTGCAACAACTATGGCTAGAGATTTAGGAATTTCAGCCACATGTTCACCAGTTAAAGATGGTCCAAATTCTGTTTCTTCGGCTACTTCAAAATATTTGTTGCGTGAGAGCGTTGCCTACCTTGCATATATAACTTTAGGAAGAGCGGGCATAAATTTAAGTGATCACTAAAGCCTGATAAAGCATGCTGATTTTGGGCTCTAGTCGGCCCCTTCTACTAAGGTGAGGGCTGTGGGGTACTCAGAATTTGATCGCGAACGGTATGTCAGCGAGCCAGCAAAACGGCCCGGACGTACTGAGTTTGCCCGCGATCGCGCACGTGTACTGCACTCTGCAGCATTACGCCGTTTAGCGGCAAAAACTCAAGTTGCAGTTCCATGGGCGAGTGATTTTCCACGTACTCGTCTTTCGCACTCACTTGAATGCGCCCAAGTAGGTCGTGAAATTGGTGGAGCGCTTGGTGCAGATCCGGATTTAGTCGAGACTGCATGTTTAGCTCATGATTTAGGACATCCTCCTTTCGGTCACAATGGCGAAAATGCACTTAGTGAACTTGCATCTGCAAGTGGAGGTTTTGAAGGCAATGCTCAAAGTTTTCGAATTTTGGTGCGCCTTGAACCAAAAACAATTTCCGACCAAGGTTTATCAGCAGGTCTTAATTTAACTCGCGCAACTCTGGATGCATCAATTAAGTATCCGTGGGCTGTTGGAGAAAATGAAAAACTGCCAACTAAATTTGGTGTGTATCAAGATGATGTTGCGCATTTCAACTGGGCCAAATCGACCAGTAATTCATCTAATTCATCTAATCAATCTGATAACAAGTTTTCAAAACCGCTTGAAGCCCAGATCATGGATTGGTCTGATGATGTTGCTTATTCAGTGCACGATTTCGAAGATGCGCTACAGGCAGGATTGATTTCAGTTAACGCTTTTAGAGATGATATTGAAAAACTTTGGGAGTTAAGTGCTGATGAGAATTTACCGAATTTAAGCCAAGAAGAGTTTGAAAAAGGGCTAGATCGCTTACAAGCCCTTTCTTGTTGGCCAAATAATTTCGATGGCTCACATAGTGCAATGGCCAGACTTAAAGATTTAACAAGTCAATTAATTGGTCGTTTTGCTCACGGTGCCGAGTTGGCAACGCGTGCCAAATATGGAGATGCACCACTGACCCGTTATGAAGCAAATTTAGTAGTGCCACAGAATGAACGAGTTGAGGTCGCACTCCTAAAAGCGATTTCAGCTCATTACATTTTCCGTGCGCAAAGTTCACTAGATCGGTACGAGCGGGAGCGTACTTTGATTCAAAGACTTTTTTCTGCCCTAAGCGATAACGCACCGAAATATCTGGACCGAAATTTTCAACTCAGCTGGCAAGAGGCCTCCTCTGATCATGAAAAGGTGCGGGTAATCGTTGATCAAATCGCTTCATTGACCGATCCTGCTGTCGATCTGTTACTTGCCAAGATAGATGGGAATTAGGATCCCCTTATGGCCGGCCGAATAATAGATGCTGATGTGGCTCACATCCGCGACACCAGTCGCATTGATGATGTTGTTGCCGATTACGTCCAGCTAAAAAGTGCTGGTGGAGGACAGAAGAAAGGTTTGTGTCCGTTCCACGATGAAAAGAGTCCATCTTTTCATGTGACGCCAAGTAAAGGTTATTACCACTGCTTTGGATGCCAAACGGGTGGAGATGTTATTTCTTTTGTGATGAAGATCGAACATCTTTCTTTCACCGAAGCTGTTGAACGTCTTGCAGATCGAATGAATTATCAACTTAATTATGAGACATCATCTGATTCTTCACCGCGCATTAGCGGCAGCGAACGCAAACGTGTACTGGAAGCAAATAAATTAGCGGCGGCTTTTTACAAGGAACAGTTAAATGGCCCAGGCCCGGCTCAAGTTGGTCGGGAATTTTTAAAACAACGCGGATTTGATCGTGCTGCCGCAGAAAGTTTTGGAGTGGGGTACGCGCCTGATGAATGGGATGCACTGTCAAAACATTTAAAGGCAAAAGGCTTCACCGATGCTGAGTTAGAGATGGCTGGACTGACAAAGGAAGGCCAACGCGGTTTCATTGATCGTTTTCGCAACAGATTGATCTGGCCAATTCATGAGATTTCAGGTGATGTAGTTGGTTTTGGTGCTCGGAAATTATCTGAGGAAGACACCGGCCCAAAGTATTTGAATACTTCTGAAACTATCGTTTACAAGAAGAGCGCACTTTTGTATGGACTGGATATTGCTAAGAAAGAGATTGCTAAAACCCGACAAGTTGTAGTTGTAGAGGGTTATACCGATGTAATGGCAGCGCATTTAGCTGGAGTAACCACCGCTGTCGCTACGTGTGGAACTGCTTTTGGCGATGAACATATCCGGATTTTGCGCAGGCTCTTGATGGATGATGATTCTTTTCGCGGTGAAGTAATTTTCACATTTGATGGAGATGTTGCAGGTCAAAAAGCGGCGATGCGAGCATTTGGTGATGATCAGAAATTTGTAACGCAAACATTTGTAGCGGTTGAGCCAAATGGTTTGGATCCATGTGACCTTAGAATCAAAAGCGGTGATGCCGCTGTCCGAGATTTAGTTGCTAAGCGGGTACCGCTGTTTGAATTCGCGATCAAAACACATTTAAAAAATTATGATTTAGCTACAGCAGAAGGAAGAGTTGCGGCGTTGCGCGAGAGCGCGCCGCTAGTTGCAAAAATACGCGATCGTTCACTTCGCCCGGAATACACCAGAGCGCTTTCCGGTTGGTTGGGAATGGATATTGAAGCAGTCCGCGATGCAGTCGGCCGTAATTCAGGTGGACGCGAAAGCGCACGTGCATCAAGACCAGATCAAGCCAGTCCTACTATGACTTTAGAGCGAGAAGCGTTGAAAATTATTTTGCAACAGCCAGCAGTTAGTGGACTGTGGAGTGAAATTGAGCCTCGTGATTTCAGCGATCCACTTTATGAAGCGATCCGCACTTTAATCGGAGACGGGTTGCAAAATCCGGCGCAATTGATTGAAAATCAAGATGAGGTAATCCAAGGATTGTTACGCGAATTGCTGGTCGAGCCAATTAAAACTGGTGAGATAAATCAAAGATATGCCGAAAGCGTTTTTGCCCGGTTGCGGGAGGTTTCCTTTACTCGCCAGGTCGCTGAAATCAAATCTAAATTGCAACGTATTGATCCTGAGGACGCGCAATACATGGGTATTTTTGGCGAGTTAGTGGCTCTAGAGGCCAAGCGCCGTGCGCTACATGATCTGGGTCTAGGGGATCTATCTCTTTAGCCAGATAGCCCTCGAAAAGCGGCCTAAAGATCTAGATTTAGCTCAGGTTGCGACCTGCGATAAGGTTTGTCCCTATTCCCTGATAGCTCAATTGGCAGAGCAGCCGGCTGTTAACCGGCAGGTTCTTGGTTCGAGTCCAAGTCAGGGAGCCCACAAAAAGCTCTCAGAATGGGCACCGACTTTACTGAGACTTATGCAGTTAGGTAGGAAGATGAAATCAACTGGGGCATTTTGGAGATTGACTAAAAACACCATGGCTAAATTCAAAAGCGCGAAAACAGGTAGCAAAATTGTGGTCGCATTTATGGCCGGTGTCGCACTCGCTGGAGGCGGAGCATATGCGGTTACTTCTGCCTCACCAACTGTTTCTGCATGTGTTGATAGCAAAACCAAAGTTATGTACTACTCAAAAACTGCTAAGTGCCCGGTCGGTCGCTCACTAGTTAATTGGAGCGTTACCGGACCACAAGGTGCGGCGGGACCTGCAGGCGCAGATGGAGTTGATGGCGTTACCAAAGATAATTCTGGAAATTTATCTATTAAAGACATTGCCGCAAAAGTTCTACCTTCAGTTGTTTCGATTGCGGTAACTGCAACTGGCGGTTCTGGAACCGGATCAGGCGCGATTATTCAAAGTGATGCAACTAAGAGTTACATCATCACTAATAATCACGTAATTTCCAATGCGGTTTCTAGCGGCACTGTAAAAGTTGAATTACAAAATGGTGAGAAAATTACCGCGACAATTCGAGGTCGGGACATTGCATATGATTTAGCTGTTCTTCAAATCTCAAAAGGCAATCTTCCGGTTATGGAGATTGGCGACTCAAGTAAAGTTGTAATTGGGGATTTATCAATTGCTGTTGGGTCACCTCTGGGATTATCTGGAACAGTAACAAGTGGAATTATTTCCGCTTTAAACCGTCCAGTAACTACTGGAAATACAACATCAACCGAGTCTTATATTGATGCGATTCAAACAGATGCTGCAGTAAATCCAGGCAACTCAGGTGGACCTCTGGTAAATGGACAAGGACAAATGGTGGGCGTTAATTCGGCGATCGCATCTCTTGCAGATTCAACAACTGGCCAAGCAGGAAGCATCGGACTCGGATTTTCGATTCCAGTTAATCAAGCCATGCGCGTTGCTCGCGAAATTATTGAAACGGGTAAATCAACAAGACCTCTGATGGGTGTAAATATTGATCCGACCTTTACAGGTGTGGGTGGAAAAATAATTGGCTTAACTACAGGTGGGGCCGCTGACAAAGCTGGGATTCCGGTAAACAGCGTGATCAGAGCAATTGATGGTTTTGTAATCAACAGTGATGTTGAAGCAATTGTCAGAATTCGTTCATATGCTCCAAATGCAACAGTAAATGTTTTGGTTGATTTACCAACAGGTGGCCAACAAACCTTTACTGTAAAACTTGGTAGTGCTCTTTCAAATCCTTAATCTTCAGTTCACATGCAGGAAATATGAAGGAGTATGATCAAGATATGGCTCAATTTCATCTGCAGATTAAACTTCCAGATCGTCCTGGCTCCCTCGGCACCGTTGCATCAGCAATCGGTTTTGCTGGAGGAGACATCCGCAATCTTTCAGTTGTGAAAAATGAGGACGGCGAAGGTGTTGATGATTTAGTTGTGGCTATCCCGGGCACCGATCCAACGGATTTGTTAAATGTCTTAAATGCAATCGGGGGAGTGCAAGTAATTTCAGTAGAGAAAGTTTAAAAGTTCAATTCTCTAACATGAGATAGTGCTGCTTTGCCAATGTATGGCGCAGTTGCAAAATGAGAAAGTTCTAGCAAGCGGTTCCATTTGGCGCTTCTTTCAGACCTATGTGTAGATCCAACTTTTATCTGACCTGCATTACTGCCAACTGCTAAATCAACTAACCAACTTTCCTCAGTATCGCCAGATCGCGCCGAGACAACTGTTCCCCACTTAGCGCTCTTAGCGGTTGTTAAAGCTGTTAGTGCAGAATGCAGAGTCCCTGCTTGATTTGGTTTAATCAAAATAGTATTTGCTTCTTTGGTCGCTATTCCATTTTGCAGTCGATCATTTTGAGTTGCATAACGATCATCGCCAATGATTTGAATCCGATCACAATTTTCGTGCTGTTGCTTCCAACCATCGATGTCATCTTCAGCCGCACCATCTTCAACTGAGACGATCGGAAATAGATTTAACCAATTGCTCCATCTGGAAACAAATTGTTCTGAAGAAAGTTTCTTGAGATTTCCATCCTCATGAATTTGATAATGGTCACCGTGGAATGATTGAGTTGCTGCAACATCAAGAGCGATCGCTACTTTTCCTGAAAGTCCTGCTTTGGTAATTCCATCGCTTACAAATGTGAGTGCTTGCTCATCAGATTGCAAACGAGCGGTAACTCCGCCCTCGTCAGCCACCAAGGATTGATCATGACCACTTTTTCTCAGTAGTGATTTCGTACTTTCCCGAACTTTCCAAACCCACTCCATTGCCTCCTCTATTGAAGTTGCACCGACTGGAACAGCCAAAATATCTTGCAGGTCAATCGCTCCGCCAGCATGCGCTCCACCCGAGAAGATATTCACCATAGGGAGCGGGAGAGTAGGAGTGGTAACCAAATGATCAGCAATAACTGAAAATGGTTCGACGTTATTCACTTTTGCAGTTGCTAACCAAGCAGCAATAGTTATGGCAACTGGAATATGACCGCCATATTTAGAAAAGGTACGGGATGAATCGTAATTACGAATAGTTTTATCTAGCTCTGCGAAATCATTTCCAGTAATTCCAATCAAATGCGGAAGCACTTCTGTAGTGAAGCGGGCGATGGAATCATTTACGCTATTTCCGTTGTAGGAACTTTTATTGTCACGTAAAAACAAAGCCTCATGTGCGCCTGTACTTGCACCAGAAGGGGCAATTGCATTTGCTGATTTATCACCACACGAAACTCGAGCCGCAACTGTTGGCATTCCACGCGAATCAAGGACCTGCCAAAGATCTATCTTGGTTATCGCGCTCATAAATACTTATTAGGACTTTTTACAGAACGCCAAATTTTGCAAATGCCGCACTTGGTGCCATTCCTTCGCGGACAGCTTTGCGGAAATCGCTTTCTCCAGAGTTTTTCTCTTCGACTTTTGCAACAACAATATCGATCATGTGTTGTGGAATAACGACAACTCCATCAACATCGCCAACAATCAAATCACCAGGATTTATTGTCACGCCGTCAATTACCGCTTGCACATTGTGTTCAACAACTTCATAACGACTATTAATATCTGTTGGATCGGTTTCGACTCCAAATACTTTGAAGCCCATTGCGCGCATTCGATTTACATCGCGTACTGGACCATCGGTAAGCGTGCCAGCAACACCTTTGAAAGCACATGCAGTTGAAAGCAACTCGCCCCAAAGCGCAGCACGTTTCATTCGACCTGATGGTGTTACGTAAACTTGGTCTTTTTCAATTGCATCAAGTGCGGCTAGCAAACCTACATATGGAACTTCTGGATATGTATCAACAACTTCAAGTCTCACTGGAAATGCATAACCCATCATTACCCCATCGCCTGAAATCATGCTGACATCTGATTTCAGTACTTGGTTTCGATAACCCAGATGATCTAAAACATCTGAAGTTAGGGCCGCACCAAAGATTGTGCGGAGTCGAGTCAGGTCATGAGCTGAGTTATTTGAGGTCATGGACACAGCCTAAAGGGGATGGCGGGAAATTGTTGAATCGGTCTAATTCCACAATTTGGAACCTTTCAATGGCTATTTTATCTACCTGAATTATCCCAAATCGGACAAAATTCTATTCGTAATTTAAATCGGAATTAGCAAAAAAACTCAATAAAAATAGTGTTACCAACGGGTATTCAAATTGACGAGGGGCGATTGTTGGACAAGCATTCCTCCTGTAGTTCTGCTACATCCAAATACCCTCGCAGAGAATGGAATATGAATGCGTAAAAGCTCATATCGCGTCGCTGCTGGTCTTGCTGTAATTGCACTTCTTGCAGCAGGTTGCTCATCAGACAATGC
>JBILFD010000035.1:0-7483 GCA_044351765.1 Candidatus Nanopelagicaceae bacterium
TTCTTGGCGCAAAGCCTAATTCTTTTTTCTAGAGATAAATTTTATGATCAAATACATAAGTACTCCTGTGGCAATTACGCCTAAGATTCCGGCAATTCCAACAGAGAGCCGTTCATTTTCGATTCCAGCGACACCGTAATCAGCAAGCGCCGAGTTGTCGAGCGTGTGGTCTTTCGCGGTTTCAATGAATCCGATATCGCCGGCAACTTTTTCTAATCCATCAGGGGAGGAGGAAGCGTAGAAAGAAACAATTCCAGCAAGTCCGATGGAGACAAGTAAAAATATTAAATAAAACTTTCTATTACTTTGCTCAATCATGATTTTCGACTCTTCGAAGAAACCTTATTTGCTCCATAAACTAAATCTTTACGAGTAGAGATCACTGCAGAAATAGTTAGGAAGGTAATAATCGCTTCACCTATACCTATAAAGATATGAGTTCCAACCATCGCTCCAAGAACTGTGGTTGTTGAATAAGTTGCAACTCCGCCGATCCAATATTCAAATACAAATGCAGAGGCAGCGGCTGGGACTGAGATAAAGGCGGCGATCGAGCCGGCGATCACCACACTGCTTTTTTGTGAGCCAAAACGGGAAAGCACTTTGTAAATCAAAACAAAAACTCCGTAACTAACCCATACGCCAATAAATCCCATGTTGAAAATATTTAATCCAAGTGCAGTGAGTCCACCGTCGGCAAAAAGTAAGCCTTGAATCAGTAAAACTACGGTCAAAGCCAGAGTGGCGGCGTAAGGCCCAACCAGGACCACCGCAAGTGCTCCACCGAGTAAATGACCCGAAGTCCCGGCGGCGACTGGGAAATTAAGCATTTGTACCGCGAAGATGAAGACTGCGACTAGCCCAATCAGAGGAGCCGACTTTTCATCTAATTTGTTTTTAGCTGATTTGAGTGTGATGCCTAACCCGGCCATGGTCAGTAGACCAGCCCCCGCAGAGGTTGGAATATCGATAAATCCGTCAGGTATGTGCACCTCTCAATTCTAATGCAAATCGTTTGCATCTGCACTCTCAATACCTATTCATTGGAGAGTAGGTTCCAAAGATGATACCGATGCTCAAATTGCGCCAAATCATGCCCAGTCGGGCTGATTACCCAGGATTTAGAAAGGGCTGGCGGCATGACCTGCTGGCAGGAGTGGCTGTGGGGGTGGTTGCCCTGCCTCTGGCGCTAGCTTTTGGAATCTCTACTGGAACTGGAGCGGCCTCTGGTTTGGTGACAGCGATTGTGGCTGGCTTTATCGCTGCCGTATTTGGTGGGTCCCGTTTTCAAGTCAGCGGCCCGACGGGTGCGATGACCGTTGTCCTGGTTCCGATTGTTGCCAAATACGGGATCGGAATTATGCCAATTGTTGGTGCCATGGCTGGATTGATCATCATTTTGTTAGGGATATTCAAGTTAGGTAGATATTTAGCAGCAGTTCCTTGGGCAGTACTTGAGGGATTCACAGTTGGAATTGGAATTGTGATTGCGTTACAACAACTCCCACTGGCTTTAGATATTGCAAAACCAGAAGGCAGCAATGCCGCCAGAGTTGCTTGGGCAACTTTGAAAATAGCTTTCACTGATGGTTTTAAAAATGGACCGACGATAATTTTATTCACTGCCATTACTTGCATGTTGCTTTCTGTGCGTTTTACTAAAACAATCCCAGCGAGCATCGTGACAGTAGTGTTTTGCACAATCGTGTTAATGATTTCTCCATTAGAAGCAAAAACAATTGGAGAGTTGCCGCATTCATTGCCAATGCCGAAGCTACCGGAGATTCCATCGCTGGGGTGGTCTGCAATTATTTATGCGGCTTTCGCTGTTGCTGCACTTGGCGCCATTGAATCAATTCTTTCAGCCCGCGTTGCGGATGGAATGGAACATGCGAAAACTCATTTACATGATGGGGAAAAACATGATTCAGATCGGGAATTATTTGGTCAGGGTTTAGCAACTGTCGCTGCATCAATGATGGGTGGAATTCCAGCGACTGGCGCAATCGCACGAACAGCAGTAAATGTGCGCTCTGGTGCCAGAACAAGATTTTCGGCGATGGTGCACTCGATGCTCTTGTTAATTTGCGTATTACTTATCGCACCAGTTGTTGGGCAAATTCCGATCAGTGCACTTGCGGGAATCTTGATCGTGACGGCGGCGAGAATGGTAAATCCAGTTTCAGTTCGCGAGGCTTTAGTAACGACAAGAAGTAGTGCGATTGTTCTAGTCACCACTGCATTTATTACCGTTGCTGTCGACTTGATTTGGGCGGTTGGAATTGGACTAATTTTAAATTTAGTGCTCACTAGGATCCCCATGATTAACAAAGTGATTGATCGACAGTAAGGTTGTGGCATGGATTTAGGGGCATTTAGCGACTTGCCAGCAGCCCTTGGTTTTGCGCCTCCAAGTGAACCTCAGATAAACAGTGCTCAACTGCTTTCACATTTAGGAAAGTTGCCAAAATTTCCGACAGATTTTCAAATCCTCCGTGGGAAAAAATGGAATCACGAAGGTGTCACCATTTCCGAGATTAGTTGGAATGTTGGATGGGGACCAAGGACGCAGGCTTATCTTTTAACTCCAGAGGGAGTAACAACACCACTTCCTGGCGCGCTATTTCTGCACAGCCATGATGATGTCAAAGAGTTTGGAAAAGAAAAATTAGTTGCAGGCGGGGCCGAACTTCCAGAACATTTGCAATGGGTCAAAAGAGATCATTACGGAAATCAAGCACCTGCAAATGAGTTAGCAAAACGCGGCTTTGCAGTTCTAGCCTTTGATGCGTTTATGTGGGGATCACGTCGATTCCCTGAAGAAGTTATGCCTAACCGTCTAAAAGAAGTTTTAGGTTCAGATGATTATGAACTTCTGTCGGTAATGCATGAATCAATGGCTCTGTCTAAATATTTAAGTTTGTTCGGTGCAACACTTGCGGGCTTACTGAACTTCGATGATCGAGTTGCTCTAGCCGTCGCACACACCCTTCCTGAATTCACTGATTCCATTTCTGCCGTCGGACTTTCTGGGGGAGGCTGCCGCGCTATCTATTTGCATGCAACAACTTCAGCTGATCAATTGCGGGCAACAGTCTCGGTAGGTGCGATGGCAACTTATGAATCAATGCTGGCATCCCATATTGCTCCACACTCTTGGATGTTCTTTCCTGATAACTTGGCAGCTGTAACTGATTGGCCAGGAGTCGCACTAATCGGCGCACCAAAACCTTTATATGTTCAATATTGTGGCAATGATCAACTTTTTACTCCAGCGGGAATGAAAGATGCTGATGAAAATATTTCACAACATTACACAAAAATATCGGCAGAGTATCGCGGAGATTTCTATCCAGTCCGCCATTCATTTACCGCCGAAATGCAAAAAGCTGCATTTGATTGGATGAAAGACCATGGATAAGAATCGCTTTCTAGGTAATGATGGATTGGCTCGTGAGATTTATGAGTTGATGAGCGAGTTCCCAATTTTGTCTCCACACGGTCATGTTGATCCCAGAATCTTGTTAGAAAATATAGCTTTTCAAAATCCAGTTGAGTTACTTATCACCCCTGACCACTACGTGACTCGCATGCTCTTTAGTCAAGGTGTTTCTTACGAAGCAATTTCCATTCCTCATGCAGATGGAACTCGCTCTGATGTAGATCCTCGAGAGGTATGGCGAATTTTTGCCCAAAATTGGCACGCATTTAGGTCGACCCCATCTCGAATCTGGATTGAAGAGATCTTCTACACTTTGTTCAAGATTGATGAGCCCTTAACTGTTGACCGAGCAGATTATTTCTATGATCAGATCAACGAACAGCTCCATACCCCTGAATTTTTGCCACAAACATTATTTAAGAAATTCAATATTGAGGTATTGGCGACCACAGATGCGACCTCGGATTCGCTGAATACCCATCTCGAATTAGCCAAGTTAAATTTCGGTGGGCGGGTAATCCCAACTTTCAGGCCTGACGATGTTTCAGATCCGCAGCGGCCAGGTTGGAAGAGTGCTGTTTCTGAATTAGCAAAAGTTAGCGGTGAAGATTGCGCCACATTTGCCTCTTACCGAAACGCTTTAAGAAACCGACGTGATCATTTTAAACGTCACGGTGCGACCGCTACCGATCATGGCGTAGCAAATTGCGAAACTCTGATTTTAGATACCAAAGAACAAGAAAAACTCTTTGCAGTGATTTCTGGTGGAAAATTCACAGAAGAAGACGCCAATCAATTTAGAGCAATGATGTTGGTTGAACACGCCCGCATGGCTGCCGATGATGGATTGGTGATGCAGATTCATCCAGGTTCATCTCGTAGCCATAATCATGAAATTGCCAAGATCTATGGCGCAGATCGGGGATTTGATATTCCAGTTGCTACTAATTACGTCCGTGAATTACAACCACTTCTAAATGATGTCGGATTGCATCCTAATTTCAGAGCTGTCTTATTCACATTGGATGAAAGTACGTACTCCCGTGAATTGGCGCCACTCGCTGGCGCATATCCATCGTTGCGATTGGGTCCACCTTGGTGGTTCCACGACTCTTTAAATGGAATGCAAAGGTGGCGAGATAGCGTTACTGAAACTGCCGGTTTTTATAACACTGTTGGATTTATTGATGACACCCGAGCGTTTGCATCAATTCCAGTTCGCCATGATGTTGCCCGCAGATTTGATGCCGCTTATCTAGCAAATGAAGTTGGTCGACATAGGTTGAGTAAATCAGATGCCCTAGAAGTAGCGGCTGATATCGCATATAACCTTTCAAAAGAATATTTCAAACTCTAATGGCGCAATTAAATCTCGAGAATTACTTATCTCATAAATCTGCTAACCCACCTACCTATGACCTGAGTCAAGTAAAAATTGGTGTCATACACATGGGATTAAGTGCTTTTCATAGAGGACATCAAGGCCTCTTCTTCGAAAGAGTATTGAGAGGCGGGAATTTAAATTTTGGAGTCGTAGGAGTCACGCAAAGAAGCAGTGATGTGGCTGATGTCATGAATACTCAGGATTGTCTCTATACGATAAACGAGCGCGAGGGCGCTGGTTTTGCGCCAATCATCGTAGGTGCGATCCGCAAAGCAGTATTTTTCCCGCAGGCAAGAGCAGAATTGCTAGAAATAGCGCGAAGTGAAAATCTCAAGTTGATCACATTAACTGTTAGTGAAAAAGCGTATCAATGCAACTCCGACCGAGATGGTATAAATCTATCTTCCACAGAAGTTCAGGCAGATATCGCAGATTTTAATTCTTTACTTACATTTCCAGCTAGGTTATTGGATTTGCTGGTAGCTAGATTTGAAAGTGGTTTGCCAGGAGTCGCGGTAATTTCTTGCGATAACTTGCCAACAAATGGGGATATCACTCGCGCCGTTGTACTTGATTTAGCCAACAAGCAAAACCGTTCACCGGATTTCTTGAGTTGGTTGAAATCAGAGATTAGATTTCCAAATTCAATGGTAGATCGCGCAGTGCCCGCGATTACGCAAGATTCCATAGATGAGTTTTATCAAAGTTATGGCTATGAGGACCGATCACTAATCACTGCAGAGCCATATCTGGAGTGGGTAATTGAAAATGATCCAGTAAGTGAGTACTTGGCACCTGTTGGAGCAAGATTTGTGGAAAAAGTTGCTCCTTGTGAAGCGATGAAAATTCGTGTCTTTAATGGAGCTCATTCAGCACTGGCATATATCTGTCAATTGGCTGGGATCGAATATGTAGCCGAGGGAGTAGTCGATCCGGTGATTGGTAATTTCATTAAGAATTTTCAAGAGAAGGAAGCCGGTCGGTCATTTGTTGCACCTCCCGACCTTGATCCCATCGAATATGCAAGAGTTATTCGGAAACGAGTTAGTAATTATGCGCTCTTGCATAAGAGTCTGCAAATAGCGATGGATGGTTCTCAAAAGTTACCGCAAAGAATTTTTGCTTCAACAAATGACCTAGTTAAATTAGGATTAGGTACGGATCACGTCACGTTAATAATTGCGGCATGGTTGAGATTTTTGGAAGTAAACGAAAAAGTAAATGATCCACTAGCGGATTCATTGCAAAAATTAGTACGCAACCCAGATGCTTTGCAAAGTGTCACCAATACATTGAGTTTTGAAGGACTCGCGACAAAAGTGAATCCTCAATTATTTACGCAGATTGCAAATTGGTTGGAAGAGTTAAGAGTGAAGCCAGTTAGAGAAGTTCTACAAATCTTAAAGAGTTGATCCGTATAACCTGGAAAGATTAAATTCATGGTGCTTTCCAATTTCGGCTTTAGTTAATTGCCCATTGGCAACTTTCACTATCTCATCAAAAATAATCTGACCAACTTCTTCAAGAGTTTGCGTACCATCTGAAATTGTTCCAGCGTTGATATCGATTAGATCAGTGAGCACTAGACCCATCTCACTATTTGTGGCGACCTTAATTGTTGGGATAACCGCAGATCCAGTGGGAGTTCCGCGACCGGTAGTAAATACAGTGATATTCACATCAGCAGCAGCAAAACCAGTTAGCTGCTCAATGTCATGGCCGGGAGTATCCATAAAGTACAAGCCTGGCGCGGTCGGACGATCGGCATACTCGAGCACTCCAGTAAATGGTGCATTACCGGCTTTCTTAGCAGCGCCTAAGGATTTCTCTTCCAAAGTAGATAATCCACCTTCAATATTTCCACGAGATGGTTGCGCTCCACGGATATCGATACCTTCATAATTAATTGAACGCTCATATCTTGCAACAACTTCAATTATTTGAGCACCAACTTTTGGATCTAATGCCCGGGCAGCTAACAGGTGCTCTGCTCCAAGAATCTCCATCGTTTCAGCCAAGATTGAGGTGGCCCCAAATTCAACAAATCGATCGCTGGCAACACCGAGAGCAGGGTTTGCAGTGATACCGGAGTACGCATCAGATCCACCGCATTCAAGTCCGAGAACAACCGAACTCCACGGAGCAGGGGTTCTAGGCTCCGCGGCTGCTTGTTCGGCTAATTCGGTTGCTTTTTCCAGCGCATTGGTCACTAACTTAAACATTGACCCAGCATCAGATAATTTGATTTCAACAAGAGGAGTAGGGCTGAATTTTCTAGCGCGCTCAATAATTCCACTTTCTACTTCAGTTCCTATAGTCAAGGCAACTGTTGTGAAAATGTTTGGGTTTCCAGCAAAACCAGCAAATGTTTTTGTGATTCGTTCAAAATCTTTATCGATTTCCCCCGACCAGTCGTGACTAATGGCTACAGCGCCAGGTGTTGCATCCGCGATATCCCGAGCAGCAGTTGAGAGGGCTTGGTGAAGTGGCAAAATTAAAATGTGGTTTCTAAATCCCCATCTGCCATCAAGACGAGGATATCCAAGTAGGGGAGAGGTTGAATTACTCATTAGACGCTACGCACCAATCGTGGCACCAAGATTTCACCAGATTGATTTTGCTCACTAATTGTTTTTGTGTGATCAGCAGTTGAAATT
>JBILFD010000036.1:0-7422 GCA_044351765.1 Candidatus Nanopelagicaceae bacterium
CATCTGTTTGCCACAACAGTTCAATCTCTTCGGCAAGCCGACGATTGTTTTCTGGTGCATTTTTTGCATCAAGTAAATCTGCGATCGTTGCAAGTTTGCTCAAAATAGATCTACGTGCCGCTTCAGTTGGATGTGCGGTGAAAACTGGTCGCACTGAAAGGGATGCAACACTTCTTGCTAATTCATCTCGAGAAATCTTTTGGTCAGCGATCCGATTGGATGCGCGTTGCAACCAGGATTCACCATTTACACGTTCGTTTGCCAATGTGCGGGCACGGTGAACTTGTTCAGCAACATTTGCTAAATGAAAGTAAGCATTAAATGCTCTTACTAATCTGATGCTCTCGTCGACATCTACCTTTGCCAGCAAATTAGCGCCTGCAGGGGAGTCTTCACGAACGGCCTGACGAACTTGTTCAACTAAATCAAGAAGTGATTGCCCTTCTTGCCGGGCGATTGTTTCTCCCAATAGATCGCCTAGACGGCGAACATCTGCGCGTAACTCCGCGCCATCACTGGAAGGCATGGAGTAATTCTCTCAGATAGAGTCGTCCTGTTGCCCCCCGCATCTTGCGGATTGGGGCTTCTGGTGTTGTTCCGAGGCGAGAATGGGGGCGAATATGGCCGTTGAATCCTTATTACCTCATCTCAAATTGCAAGATCTAAGTGAATCAATCAGATCTGGCAAAAAGGTTGTAGCCCCAAATTCACTTCATTCATGGTTAATTGCCCAGGCCGCAAATTTGAAGAGTGACAATCAAAGTGCACCAATCTTGGTGGTTACGCCAGGAAGCACCCTTGATTTGCAACGCGAATTACATGAGATCGCACCGGAATTAATAATCCAAACTTTTCCTAACTGGGAAACTTTGCCGCACGAAAGATTGAGTCCACAAAGCGACACAGTTGCAGCGAGATACAAAGCTCTAAATATGCTTCGAACAAATCAGCCTATTGATATTTTGCTGACCCCAGTCCGTGCATTAATGCAACCATTTGTAAAAGGGTTTGGTTCGATCGCTGCACCAAAATTTGAAGCTGGCTTGCAAATTGATATGCATAGATGCGCAGAGGAATTAGTTTCACTTGGATATGTAAGAACTGACTTAGTTGAAAAACGTGGAGAGTTTGCAATTCGCGGTGGCTTACTTGATATTTTCCCACCACAAGAAGATCATCCGATCAGAGTTGAATTCTTTGATGACACAATTGAAGAAGTACGTACTTTTTCAATTGCGGACCAAAGAACCATGGCGCTAATTGCTGGAGCAGTGATAGCTCTTCCTAGTCGTGAAATGGCACTTACCGAAGATGTAAAAAAACGGGCAGCAGCATTAGTTGAAAAGTATCCGGGAATCTCTGATTTATTAGGAAAAATTGCGACAGGAATAGCCGCCGAAGGAATGGAATCTTTGATCCCTGCTTTGGTTGAATCAATGGAATCCCTAACTGAGATACTTCCAAAAGATTCAAAAGTAATTTTAGTATCGCCAGATTTAATAAATTCTAGGGCTGGTGAATTAATTTCAACTGGTCGTGAATTTTTAGAAGCATCTTGGCTAAATGCGGCACATGGAAATACAGTTCCAATTGAACTTGGCGGAAGTTCGTTCATAGAGTTATCGGAAGTATTGAGCGAGTTAGAAAATCGTAATTTTAATATTGGCTCTGTCGCACCATTTGGCATTGACGGCGAAAATTCAGAGTTTGCTGAATTCGAAGTAATCGAACCCATCCGGGGAAATATTGATCGATTTACCTTGCAGATAAATGAAAAGATTAAAGAAGGATGGCGAGTTGTAATCGCCGCAATAGGCCATGGAACAGCTGAAAGATATGCAAATTTGCTTAATGATGCAGATATTCCAATGAAATTAATCGAAGACTTGGCAGATCTTTCACCAAATGTGGCGCATGTGACTACCTCGGCAATCAGGTTTGGCTTTAGTGCACCGCACGAAAAGATTTTCCTGGTCACCGAAAGAGATTTTGTTGGTGCTAAAGCTGTTAATAGTGAAGGCGCACGACTTGCCCCACGGCGCGGAAAGCGAATTGATCCACTTGCATTAAAAGATGGTGATTATGTTGTTCATGAAATTCATGGAGTAGGTCGGTTTATTGAAATGGTTGAGCGGGTAGTTGGCGGCACAACCAGGGAGTACTTAGTCATTGAATATGCGTCGAGTAAGCGCGGTCAACCAGCAGATCGACTTTATTTACCTACTGATTCACTAGATCAAATAACTCGTTATGTTGGTGGTGAAGCGCCATCTGTTCACCGGATTGGTGGTGCAGATTGGCAAAAAGCAAAGGGACGAGCTAAAAAAGCGGTACGCCAGATTGCAAGTGAATTGATACAACTTTATGCAGCCCGTACAAGTTCACCTGGGTTTGCATTTTCACCAGATACGCCATGGCAACGTGAATTAGAAGATGCGTTTCCATTTTCAGAAACACCAGATCAACTTTCAACCATTTCAGATGTAAAGGCGGATATGGAACGACCATACCCAATGGATCGAATTGTGTGCGGTGATGTTGGATTTGGAAAAACTGAAGTAGCAATACGTGCGGCATTTAAAGCAGTTCAAGATGGGAAACAAGTTTCGATTCTTTGCCCAACTACATTGCTTGTACAACAACATTTAACAACTTTTAGAGAACGGTACTCAGGATTCCCAATAAGAGTCGAAGCGCTTTCTCGCTTTTCAACTCAAAGTGAGATTAAGAAAGTAATTGCAGATTTAGCAACAGGAGCTGTTGATGTTGTCATAGGTACTCATCGCCTGCTTTCAACTGATGTGATTTTTAGAGATTTAGGTTTGATGGTTGTGGATGAAGAACAAAGGTTTGGAGTAGAACATAAGGAGATTTTGAAGAAATTTAGAGCCCACGTTGATGTTTTATCCATGTCGGCAACTCCAATACCGCGCACACTAGAAATGTCCATTACAGGCATTCGTGAAATGTCCATCATGGCCACCCCTCCTGAAGAGCGGCATCCAATTTTGACTTACGTTGGCGAATACGAAGAGAAACAAATCACTGCGGCGATTCGAAGAGAATTGTTAAGAGATGGTCAGATTTTCTACATTCACAACAGAGTCGAGAGTATTGATAGAGCCGTAATTAGATTGCAGGAGTTAGTGCCCGAAGCAAGAATTCAGATTGCACACGGACAGATGTCAGAAGATGCCCTCGAAAAAGTTATTGTCTCTTTCTGGGAAAAAGAATTCGACATGTTGGTCTGTACAACAATTGTTGAAAATGGAATCGATATTCCAAATGCAAATACTCTGATTGTTGAACGTGCAGATTTGATGGGCTTGTCACAACTGCATCAACTACGTGGAAGAGTTGGACGGGGCCGTGAACGGGGTTATGCATATTTCTTGTATCCAACTGAAAAGCCACTAACTGAAACCGCATTTGATCGACTTGCAACAATTGCCGCTAACACTGAACTTGGATCAGGCATGCAAGTAGCGTTAAAAGATTTAGAAATTCGTGGCGCTGGAAATTTACTAGGCGGAGAACAATCTGGTCATATTGCGGATGTTGGTTTTGATTTATATATGCGCATGATCGGGGAAGCAGTTTCAGAGTTCCGTGGCAAAAAACCAGAAAATGTTGATTGCAAAATTGAATTACCAGTAGATGCGCATTTGCCTCATGATTACGTGGAAAGCGAACGAGTTAGATTAGATATTTACCGAAGATTAGCTGATTCTAAAAATGACGCAGAAGTAGATGAGATAACAGCAGAATTGTTAGATAGATTCGGTGCACTTCCTGAAGTGGTTTCAAATTTAATGAATATTGCGAAATTGCGGGCAACGGCGAAGGCGCGTGCTTTGCGCGAAGTAGTAATGCACGGGAAATTCCTGAGATTAGCTCCGGTAGTTCTGAGTGATTCGCTATCTGTTCGAATGGACCGGATCTACCCAGGCCATATATATAAGGCAACTGCCGAAACCTTGCTTTTACCTACACCTGGATCTCGAAATCTGGCCAATTCGCTCACACCTATGGCCATAGGGAATACTGAACTCCTGAGTTGGGTAAATGAGGCACTCGAAAATGCAGCGCCGATCAAATAGGGAGTCCGTGATGAGCTTGGAGAGAATTATGAAGTTACGCAAAACCAAGGCAGTACAAATCGGAGCCCTACTTATTATTGGCGCCATTCTTGCCGGGTGTGCGAACTCAAGTTCAGCCGCAAATATGAAACACGGCTCAGTCTCAATTTCGAATTTACAATCTACGATTAATGCGATCGTTGCAGAACGCATTGAGACAAACACCATGCCTGAGAATGGGCTAACTGGTGAAAATCTAGTTCGGGCCCAGTTACGTCTCAAGATTATTTCATTTTTGTTGCATCGCGGAGCAAGTGAAAAAGGCATAGTTATTAATCCTGCAGAAGTCGCTGCAAATCGTGAAAAAATCATTACCCAGATTGGCGGAGAAGCCGCTTTGCCTGCCGCTCTTGCAAATGCATCAATCGCTGCAAGTGATTTAGATCGATATATCGAAGACATCATTATTCAAGACAGCCTGCGGGCCAAGTTAGTTGCACCAACTGCATCAGATCAAGATTTCAGCATGGCATTGCAAAAATATGTAAGTGAAATTGGCGCTCGCGAAAACGTGAAGCTAAATCCACGTTACGGAGTATGGGTTGCGGAAACCTCAGATATCAATCCTGTTGATGCGACTAACGGCGCCGTAGCAGATCCTGCTAAATAACCCTCACCTATGATCGAAAAATCCCAACTTCAACATTTAGTTGAAGTTATGGATCGGTTGCGCTCATCAGGTGGATGTCCTTGGGATGCAGAGCAAACACACGAATCACTTCTGACATATTTAATTGAAGAAAGTTATGAATTTATTGATGCGGTTGAGCGATCCGATCGGGCAGATATGCTCGAAGAACTCGGAGATATTTTGCTTCAAGTTGTTTTCCATGCTCGTATCGCCAGCGAAGAAAATGGCCTTGGCTTTGATATTGAAGATGTAGCAAAAGGAATTAGTAACAAATTAATTAGCCGCCACCCTCATGTATTTGCTGAAGAAAAAGCGTTAACTGCAACTGAAGTTGAAAGCAATTGGGAGAAAATCAAGAGCGCCGAAAAGGGACGTAACTCCGCTGGAGAAGGTGTGCCACTAGGACAGCCCGCTTTAGCTTTGGCTGCGAAACTTATTCATCGGGCAAAAAAACATGGTGAGAATGCAGAGCCGGTAGTGGAGATTAAAACTCCGCAGATTGTGGATCAGGCCACCATTGGGGAATTACTTTTTGCTGTGGTCGCACTTGCTGCCGAACATGGGGTGGATCCAGAGCAAGCCATGCGAAGCAGGGCACGCGCATACAAAGAATCGCTATCCATAATTGAATAGAATTAAACCCTGACCTGAATCATTAGGTCTTATAAAAAGGAGCATTAAGTGAGTACTTCAGCAACAATCAAAGCCATTAAGTCTCGCGAGATTCTTGATTCGCGTGGTAATCCAACTGTTGAGGTAGAGGTTTCTCTTAATGATGGAAGCATTGGAATTGCCGCAGTCCCAAGTGGTGCATCTACTGGGGCACATGAAGCAGTTGAGTTGCGTGATGGTGGAGATAGATACGGAGGCAAAGGCGTTGTAAACGCAATTGCTGGGATCACTAATGAAATTACTCCAAAGTTAGTCGGGCTTAAGGCCGCGGATCAAAAAGCAATTGATAAATTGATGATCGATATTGATGGCACTGAGAATAAATCCAAATTAGGCGCAAATGCGATTTTGGGAGTCTCACTTGCGGTTGCAAAGGCTGCAGCTATCTCTGAGAAAACTCCGCTTTTCAAATATGTAGGTGGAGAAAAGGCAAACTTATTACCTGTACCAATGATGAATATTCTCAATGGTGGCGCTCATGCAGATACAAATGTAGATATCCAAGAGTTCATGATTGCACCCTTTGGAGCAACCTCATTTAAAGAAGCGTTGCGTTGGGGAACTGAGATTTATCATTCTTTGAAAGCGGTTTTAAAGAAAAATGGTCTTGCTACAAGCATTGGTGACGAAGGTGGATTTGCACCAAATTTAACAAGCAATAGAGCCGCACTTGATTTGATTTTAACTGCAATTGAAAAAGCTGGATTTAAAGCCGGCGATCAAATTGGATTAGCGCTAGATGTAGCTGCAACCGAGTTTTATGAAAAAGATACTCACACATACAAATTTGAAAGTAGTTCACGGTCATCTGCAGAGATGATTAAGTATTATGCGGATTTAGTTGCAAATTATCCACTTGTTTCAATTGAAGATCCGCTAGATGAAAATGATTGGGATGGTTGGGTAGCAATCACTAAAGAGATCGGCTCTAAAGTTCAATTAGTTGGAGATGATCTTTTTGTAACAAATCCAATCCGATTAAAAGATGGAATTGCGAAAGGTGCCGCGAACGCACTCCTAGTAAAAGTAAATCAAATAGGTTCGCTCTCAGAGACTTTAGCCGCAGTAGATATGGCCCATGCTTCAGATTATCGATGCATGATGAGTCACCGATCAGGTGAAACCGAAGACACCACAATTGCAGATCTAGCAGTTGCTACAAATTGTGGACAGATTAAAACAGGTGCTCCTGCCAGATCTGAACGTGTTGCGAAGTACAACCAGTTATTGCGTATCGAAGAGATTTTAGGTTCAGATGCAAAATTTGCTGGAAAAGGCGCATTTCCGAGATTTAGTAAATAATTTTAAATAGGTGGTGAATTTCTGTGGCAAATAGAATTAAGGGAGTCACTGGGAGATTTGTAGCGCTCTCAGTGGTCTTTTTTCTAATTGCCTTAACTGTCGCACCACCACTACAAAGATATTTCAGTCAAAGAGCACAGATTAGTGCTGTGGAAGCACAGATAGATGCGAGTAAAGAACGCTTACAAAATGCTGAAGCAGAGTTAGCCAGATGGAGAGATCCTGCTTATGTTAAATCGCAAGCAAGGGATCGCTTGCACTTCGTGCTTCCGGGGGAGCGGCAATACATAGTCGTTGGTGCAAAAACAGAAGAACAAAGTGCTGCCGGAGATCAAAACTCTGTTGCCGATCAATTGCCAGATCATGCACCTTGGTATGAAAGATTGATTTCATCTATACAGACAGTTGCCACCTCTGGAGCCGTAATTGAAACCAAGTGAGCGAGATTTATCAGTAGTTAAAGAACAACTTGGTCGGACACCTAGAGATGTACATGGTGTTGCACATCGTTGTCCTTGTGGAGAAGTGAGTGTGGTTGAGACACCACCTCGCTTGGGTGATGGAACACCATTTCCAACTTTTTATTATGCGACTTGTCCACGTTTAACCGGTGCAATTTCTACTTTAGAAACCACCGGGATGATGGGTGAGATGAGTTCAAGATTAGAAAATGATCCA